>CAZNWS010000070.1:0-2295 GCA_964576495.1 uncultured Hydrogenophaga sp.
CCGCGGTGGCGACATCGTGGGCGACCACACCGTGTTGTTCGCCGGCACGGGCGAACGCATCGAGATCACCCACAAATCCAGCAGTCGCGCCACCTACGCTCAAGGCAGCTTGCGGGCGGTGCGCTTTTTGATGCAACACCCTCGCGGCATGTTCGACATGTTCGACGTGTTGGCCTTGCGCTGACAACGCGGAGGCCCGCATGAACGAGGCTCTGTGGCACACCTGGTCTCAGGCCGATGCCATGGGCCGCTGGGTGGCGATCGTCTTGATCGCCATGTCCATCACCACTTGGGTGGTGATTCTGTGGAAGGCCTGGTGGTTGTGGTCGGCTGGCCGCACATGGCCCCGAGCCCAAGCCACCGTTTGGCAAGCCAGCGACTGGTCCGATGCCTTGCGCCGGTTGAACGTCTTTGACCCTCGTGCTTTGTTGCGGCCCATGGTGAGCGCGTTGATGACCTTGGACCATGTGGCCCCAGGCTCCATGGCTCACCAGGGGGATGCTCGCTGGGCCATGACGCGGGTCTTGCGTGAATCCATGGCCCACGTGGTCGCCCGGGCCCAACATGGGCAAATCGTTTTGGCCAGTGTGGGCGCCACGGCCCCGTTTGTGGGGTTGCTGGGCACGGTTTGGGGCATCTACAACGCCTTGGCCGGCTTGGGTTTGGAAGCCGGCTTGGACATCGAGCGTTTGGCCGGTCCGGTGGGTGAGGCCTTGGTCATGACCGCTGGTGGCTTGGTCGTGGCCATTCCTGCGGTGTTGGCGTACAACGTGATGGGGCGGCGCATCCAGGTGTTGGAAGCGCAGCTCGAAGGCTTTGCTCACGATGTGTTGACTTGGCACCACCCGACCGAGGGTTTGGATCCATGAGCTTTGGTCGTTTGAGTCGCTTTGCCTCACAAAAGCCCATGAGCGACATCAACGTCACGCCCATGGTCGATGTGATGTTGGTGCTGCTGGTCATTTTCATCATGGCCGCACCCTCGATGGTGGTCAGCCGGGTGCCCGTGGGCTTGCCTTCACACAGCGCGGCTCAGGCACCTGTACCTTCCGCCACGGCCGGCACCTTGGTGATCGACGCCCAAGGGGGCTTGCAGTTCAATGGTGCCCCGGTGCAGCGGGCCGATTTGCCCGCGACATTGGCCCAATGGATGCAGGCGTCACCGGGTGCTGAGTTGGTGTTGCAAGCCGATCAAGCCATTCCGTACGGGCAAGTGGTGTCTTTGATGGACATGGCTCAAGCTGCAGGTGTGTCTCAGTTGGGTTTGGCTGCCCAAGGTGACCCAGCCATCAAGCCCTAAAATCGACTTCTTGCGAGCGCCAGTGCTCGCCGCTCCACCCCTTCCTTTCATGCAAGACAACTACGCCCATTCCGACGTCGAACGCGCCGCCCAAACCCGCTGGCTAGCCACCGATGCCTACCGCGTCACCGAAGACGCCAGCAAGCCCAAGTACTACGCCTGCTCCATGCTGCCTTACCCCAGCGGCAAGCTGCACATGGGCCACGTGCGCAACTACACCATCAACGACATGCTCACGCGCCAGCTGCGCATGAAGGGCTACAACGTGTTGATGCCCATGGGTTGGGATGCGTTTGGTCTGCCCGCTGAAAACGCGGCGCTCAAGAACAAGGTGCCGCCCGCGCAGTGGACCTACAGCAATATCGCCTACATGAAGCAGCAGATGCAGGCCATGGGCCTGGCCATCGACTGGAGCCGCGAGGTCGCGACCTGCTCGCCCGACTATTACAAATGGAACCAGTGGCTGTTCCTCAAGATGCTGGAAAAAGGCATCGCCTACCGCAAGACCCAGGTCGTGAACTGGGATCCGGTGGACCAGACCGTGTTGGCCAACGAACAGGTCATCGACGGTAAAGGCTGGCGCACCGGGGCACCGGTGGAAAAACGCGAGATCCCCGGCTACTACCTGAACATCACCGCTTACGCGCAAGAGTTGCTCGACCACGTGCAGATCGGCAACGACAAGGCCACGCTCGACGGGTGGCCGGACAAGGTGCGGCTGATGCAAGAGAACTGGATCGGCAAATCGGAAGGCGTGCGCTTTGCGTTCACCCACGAGATCAAGGGGGCTGACGGTCAGCTGATCGGCGACGGCAAGATGTACGTCTTCACCACCCGCGCCGACACCATCATGGGTGTGACCTTCTGCGCGGTGGCGGCGGAACACCCGCTGGCCTTGCACGCGGCAGCGTCGAACCCCACGCTGGCTGCTTTCTTAGAGGAGTGCAAAACCGGCGGCACGACCGAGGCTGAATTGGCCACGCAAGAGAAAAAGG
>CAZNWS010000070.1:2368-7190 GCA_964576495.1 uncultured Hydrogenophaga sp.
CTTTGACCGGTGCACAGGTCGAGGTGTGGGTGGGCAACTATGTGCTGATGTCGTACGGCGACGGTGCGGTGATGGGCGTGCCGGCGCACGACGAGCGCGACTTTGCATTTGCTTTGAAATACGACTTGCCGATCAAGCCAGTGGTTGGCCTTGGCGGTGCAGCGGTGACCTCGACAGGCACGCCGGCCACCTCTTTGGCGTTCGATGCCACGGCATGGGCCGATTGGTACGCGACCAAAGCGGGTGTGTGCGTTAACTCCGGCGAACTCGATGGCTTGTCCTTCAAGGCGGCGGTCACCAAAGTGGCCGAGCTGCTCGCCGCCAAAGGCTTGGGCGAGAAGAAAACCACTTGGCGTCTGCGCGACTGGGGCATTTCGCGCCAGCGCTACTGGGGCACACCGATTCCCATCATCCACTGCGACGAACACGGCGCGGTGCCGGTGCCCGAGAAAGACCTGCCGGTGGTGCTGCCCGAGGACTGTGTGCCCGATGGTTCTGGTAACCCGCTGCACAAACACGAAGGCTTCCACGCTGGGGTGACCTGCCCGATCTGCGGCAAGCCTGCCCGTCGCGAGACCGACACCATGGACACCTTTGTGGATTCGTCCTGGTACTTCATGCGCTATTGCGACCCCAAAAACGCCAACGCGATGGTGGCCGGTGGGGCCGACTACTGGATGCCCATGGACCAGTACATCGGCGGCATCGAGCACGCCATCCTGCACCTGCTTTATGCACGCTTCTGGACCAAGGTCATGCGCGACCTGGGACTGGTCAAGGTGGACGAGCCGTTCAGCAAACTGCTCACGCAGGGCATGGTGCTCAACCACATCTATTCGCGCCGCACCGCCAAGGGCGGCAAGGACTATTTCTGGCCACACGATGTGGAGCATGTGCTCGATGGCTCAGGCAAGGTCATCGGTGCCAAGCTCAAAAATGAAGCCGACAGCGGCGATGGTCGTTTGCCCGTGGGCACGCCCATTGACTATGAGGGCGTGGGCACCATGTCCAAGTCCAAGAACAACGGCGTGGACCCACAAGACCTGATTGAGCGCTACGGCGCCGACACAGCGCGCCTGTACACCATGTTCACCGCGCCGCCCGAGGCCACCTTGGAGTGGAACGACTCGGCGGTCGAGGGCAGTTACCGCTTTTTGCGTCGCGTCTGGAACTTTGGTGCCAAGCACGCCAGCGCCTTGCAAGCCAGCACCGCCGCCGACCTGAGTGCCTCGCCCCTGAACAAGGCCGCTGCCGAGCTGCGCCGCGAGATGCACTTGGTGCTCAAGCAGGTCAGCCACGACTACGAGCGCATGCAATACAACACCGTGGTTTCGGGTTGCATGAAGTTGCTCAACGCCTTGGAAGATTTCAAAGCCGACGGCAGCGATGGCGACCGCGCCGTGGTGTGTGAAGGCGTGTCCATTCTGTTGCGCATGCTCTACCCCGCCTGTCCTCACCTGACCTCGCAGCTTTGGCTCGAGTTGGGGTACGCCGCGCGTTTGGGCGATTTGCTCGATGCCGCTTGGCCGGCGGTGGATGCCAGCGCCTTGGTGCAAGATGAAATCGAACTCGTTTTGCAGGTCAACGGCAAGCTGCGCGGTAGCGTGGTGGTCAGCGCCACCGCCGACAAAGCGGCCATCGAGGCCGCCGCCTTGGCCAGCGAGGCGTTCCAAAAACAAGCACAGGGTGCCGCGCCGAAAAAAGTCATCGTCGTTCCAGGCCGATTGGTCAACATCGTCATTTGACGCATCAGGAGTTTCGTATGTCATTCGTGTCACCTTTGACCACTGCATCTCATCGCCGGGCATGGCTGAGTTTTTCCTCGGCCATCTTGCTCACGGCCTGCGGTTTCCGTTTGCGTGGCAGTGTCACTTTGGCGTTTCAAACGCTGCGCATGACCGGCAGTACCAATACCCCGACGGCCAAGGCGTTGCGAAGCAACTTGATGGCTCAAGGGGTTCGGGTCGACACGCCCAGCGACCCGGTATTGGCGGCCAACGAAATGCCTCAGGTGGTGCTCCATGTGCTTCAAGACCAACGACAGCGGGTGGTTGTGGGTCAGACTGCCGCAGGACAAGTTCGTGAACTCGAGCTGCGAGGTTTGTTTGAGTTCAATTTGACCAACGCAGTGGGTCGGGAAATCGTGGCCAACACGAAGTTGGCCCTGACGCGCAGCTTGAACTTCAGCGAAACCGCTGTATTGGCCAAAGACGCCGAAGAAGCGCAACTGTTCAACGACATGCAAAACGACATGGTCTCGCAGGTCATGCGGCGCTTGTCGGCTGTGCGATCCTTCTGAGATCCCACCCATGCAAGTCGGCTTGGCCCAACTGAGCGCTCACTTGCAGCGTGGCCTCAAGCCGCTTTACACGTTGCACGGCGATGAGCCCTTGCTCATCCAAGAAGCCGCCGATGCGATTCGCGCAGCGGCTCGCGTCCAAGGTCACACCGAACGCACCGTGCACACGGTGGCCGGGGCGCATTTCGATTGGAGCGAGGTCTTGGCCAGCGGCAGCAGCTTGAGCTTGTTCGCCGACAAACACCTCGTCGAAGTTCGCATCCCATCGGGCAAGCCCGGCAAAGACGGTTCGGTGGCTTTGCAGCAATTGGCCGAATCGGTGGTGGGCGACGACAGCACGCTGACCCTGGTCTTGTTGCCACGTTTGGATGCGGCCAGCCAAAAAACCGCTTGGTTCTCGGCGTTGGATGGCGCCGGCGTGGTCATCAAGGTCGATTCTGTGGAGCGAACCGCTTTGCCCGCATGGATCGCGCAACGCCTTCAAGAACAAGGGCAACAAGTGGCCTCGGGCGAAGAAGGCCCACGCACTTTGCAGTTTTTTGCCGATCGGGTCGAAGGCAATTTGCTGGCGGCGCACCAAGAGATTCAAAAACTCGCGCTGCTGCACCCGCCGGGGGTCTTGAGCTTCGAGCAGGTGCAAGACGCGGTGCTCAACGTGGCGCGTTACACCCCTTTCAAACTGGCCGAGGCCGTGCTGGGAGGCCAGATCGAGCGCGTCACCCGCATGCTCGACGGCTTGGAGTCTGAGGGCGAAACCCCGGTCTTGGTGCATTGGGCCTTGGCCGACGACATCCGCACCTTGCAGCGTTTGCGCCAAGCCATGGACGCGGGCAAACCCCTGCCCATGGCCTTGCGTGAACACCGCGTGTGGGGCGTGAAGGAAAAGCTCATGGAGCGGGCCGTGCCCCGATTGAGTTCCCCACAAGTGGCGCAGTGGCTGGTCGACGCGCACAAGGTCGACGGCATCACCAAAGGTTTGAAACACGAAGGCTGGCCCGAGCGTCCTTGGCCCGCTTTGCATCGACTGGCCACACAGGTGGCTCGGGCTTGTACCGCTCGCTGAAAGCGCTGGCCCAAGGGTGCGAAAATGGCTGCATGAACGCCAACGCCACCCCCGAACTCATGAACACCTTGGGCCAGCAGGCCAAAGCGGCCAGCGCCCTCATGGCCAAAGCGCCGGCTGCGGTGAAACTGCGCGCTTTGCGCGGATTGGCCGCTTTGCTGCGTGTGAACATCGAGCCCTTGCAGGCTGAAAACGCCAAAGACCTGGCGCGTGCGCGCGCCGCCGGTTTGGCCGAACCCATGGTCGACCGCTTGAAGCTCACCCCCAAGGTCATCGAGACCTGCGCCGAAGGTTGTGAGCAGCTTGCGGCCATGGCCGACATCATCGGCGAGGTCTCGGGCATGAAACAAATGCCCAGCGGCATCCGCGTGGGCCAAATGCGTGTGCCCATCGGCGTCTTCGGCATGATTTACGAGAGCCGACCCAACGTGACCATCGAGGCCGCCAGCCTGTCCATCAAGAGCGGCAACGCCTGCATCTTGCGCGGCGGCTCCGAGGCCATCGACAGCAACCGCGCCTTGGCCGCCTTGGTGCAACAGGCCTTGGTGGAGGCCGGTTTGCCCGCCGATGCCGTGCAACTCGTGCCCACCACCGACCGCGCCGCCGTAGGCCAGCTCATCGCCATGCCGCAGTACGTGGACGTCATCATTCCGCGCGGTGGCAAAAGCCTGATCGAGCGCATCAGCGCCGAGGCCAAGGTGCCCGTCATCAAACACCTGGACGGCAATTGCCACACCTACGTGGACGACCCTTGTGACATCCCACAAGCCGTGACCGTGGCCGACAACGCCAAGACGCACAAGTACAGCCCTTGCAACGCCACCGAGAGTCTGTTGGTGGCGCGGGCCGTGGCCGCCGAGTTCTTGCCGCGCATCGGCGCGGTCTACGCCGCCAAAGGCGTGGAGATGCGCTGCTGCCCTGATTCCAAGGCCCTGCTGGCTTCGGTGCCCAACGCCAAGCTCGTGGACGCCACCGATCAAGATTGGTTCGAGGAATACCTCGCGCCCATCATCAGCATCAAGTTGGTGGCCGGGGTGGACGAGGCGATTGCCCACATCAACCACTATTCGTCGCACCACACCGACGCCATCCTCACCACCGACCACGTGCACGCCCAGCGTTTTTTGCGCGAGGTCGACTCGGCCAGCGTGATGGTCAACGCCAGCACGCGTTTTGCCGATGGTTTTGAGTACGGACTGGGGGCCGAGATCGGCATCTCGACCGACAAATTCCACGCCCGAGGCCCCGTCGGGGTCGAGGGACTGACCTCGCTCAAGTACGTGGTGCTGGGCGAGGGCGATGTGCGCATCTGAGCGCCAGAAAGGATTTCATGGTTCCGCATTTGGTCACGGCGCTCAACGGCCCCATCAACGAACTCGAGCAGCGCATCCTCGAATCCACACCAGTCATCGAACGCTGGTTTCGTTTGGAATGGATGGAACACACGCCGCCGTTTTATT
>CAZNWS010000071.1:0-7149 GCA_964576495.1 uncultured Hydrogenophaga sp.
ACTCGGGTGCGCTGTACCGCTTGGTCGGGCTGGCGGCCGAACGGGCGGGCTGGTCCACCCAAGAGGCCGACCTGCGTGACCCCATCCAAGCCCAGCGCTTGGCCGACATGGCGGCCCATTTGCCGGTGCGCTTCGACGGTGATCGCATCTGGTTGGACGGACAAGACGTGAGCGACGCGGTGCGCACCGAGAGCGCTGGCATGGCCGCTTCGCGCGTCTCGGCCGTGCCGGCCGTGCGTGAGGCCTTGATGGCTTTGCAGCTGAGCATGCGCCGCTTGCCCGGCTTGGTCGCCGATGGGCGCGACATGGGCACGGTGGTCTTCCCCGGCGCCCCCCTGAAGGTATTTTTGACGGCCAGCGCGGAGCAGCGCGCCCAAAGACGCCATAAGCAATTGATTTCCAAGGGAATTCCTGCTAACATTGACAGTCTTTTGGCGGATTTGAGGGCGAGAGACGCGCGCGACACCCAGCGCAGCACCGCCCCCCTCAAAGCCGCCGAAGATGCGCTGACATTGGACAACTCTCACCTCACCATCGAAGCCTCGGTGGCCCAAGTGTTGGACTGGTGGCAGCGCTCCGCTTTGGCCCCGAAGGCCCCGCCGAACGCCTCGCGTTCGCAGGTCTGACGGTTCATCAACCAACCCCGCGGTGCCACGCACCGCACATGACAGCCACGCCGAACGCCTTTCCCGTCACCACCAAGCCTCACGGGTCTTGTGCTGCCGACAGCGATCGAACGTGTCTTTAGGAAACTCAATGTCTGAATCTTTTGCCGCCCTGTTTGAAGAATCCCTCAAGCGCGCTGAAATGCGCTCTGGCGAGGTCATCACCGCTGAAGTCGTGCGCATCGACCACAACCACGTGGTCGTCAACGCCGGTCTGAAGTCCGAAGCCTATGTGCCGCTTGAAGAGTTCAAAAACGACCAGGGCGAACTCGAAGTCCAAGTGGGCGACTTCGTCTCCGTGGCCATCGACTCCGTGGAAAACGGTTTTGGCGACACCTTGCTCTCGCGCGACAAGGCCAAGCGCCTGTCTTCGTGGATGAGCTTGGAAAAAGCCCTCGAGTCCGGCGAATTCGTGACCGGCACGACCTCGAGCAAAGTCAAAGGTGGCCTCAAGGTCATGGTCAACGGCATCAGCGCTTTCTTGCCGGGCTCCTTGGTCGACAGCCGCCCCACCAAAGACCTCTCCCCCTACGAGAACAAGACCCTGGAATTCAAGGTCATCAAGCTCGACCGCAAGCGCAACAACGTGGTGCTGAGCCGCCGCGCCGTGGTGGAAGCCTCCATGGGCGAAGAGCGCGCCAAGCTGATGGACAACCTCAAAGAAGGCGCCATCGTCACCGGCGTGGTCAAGAACATCACCGAATACGGTGCGTTCGTGGACCTGGGCGGCATAGACGGTTTGCTGCACATCACCGACATGGCCTGGCGCCGTGTGCGTCACCCCTCCGAGGTGGTGGCCGCTGGTCAAGAAATCACCGCCAAGATCCTCAAGTTCGACACCGACAAACAACGCGTGTCCTTGGGTCTGAAGCAAATGGGTGATGACCCTTGGATGGGCGTGGCCCGTCGCTACCCCCAGTCGACCCGCATGTTCGGCAAGGTCACCAACATCGCCGACTACGGCGCGTTTGTGGAACTCGAACCCGGCATCGAAGGCTTGGTGCACGTGTCTGAAATGGACTGGACCAACAAGAACGTGGCCCCTTCCAAACTCGTCTCCTTGGGCGACGAAGTCGAAGTCATGGTCTTGGAAATCGACGAAGACAAGCGCCGCATCAGCTTGGGCATGAAGCAGTGCCGTGCCAACCCTTGGCACGAATTTGCCGAAGCCACCAAGCGCGGCGACAAGGTCAAAGGCCCCATCAAATCGATCACCGACTTCGGCGTGTTCGTGGGCTTGGCCGCTGGCATCGACGGTTTGGTTCACCTGTCTGACCTGTCTTGGAACGAAACCGGCGAAGCCGCCGTTCGCAACTACAAGAAGGGCCAAGAGGTTGAAGCTGTGGTCTTGGCCATTGACGTCGAGCGCGAGCGCATCTCCTTGGGCATCAAACAGCTCGACGGCGACCCCTTCACCACCTTCGTGTCGATCAACGACAAAGGTGCTGTGGTCACCGGCAAGGTCAAGACCGTGGACGCCAAGGGCGCCGAGATCGACCTGGGCGACGACGTTTTGGGTTACCTGCGCGCTTCGGAAATCTCCCGCGACCGTGTGGAGGATGCCCGCAACGTGCTCAAAGAAGGCGACGAAGTCTCGGCCGTGGTCGTGAACGTGGATCGCAAGACCCGCAACATCCAGTTGTCGATCAAAGCCAAGGACTCTGCCGACCAGCAAGAAGCCATGGCCAGCCTGAACCAAAACACCGGCAACGCCGGCACCACCAGCCTGGGCGCTTTGTTGCGCGCCAAACTGGACAACAACTGATCTGACCGAAGCACCCCGGATCGATTGCCATGACCCGAAGTGACCTGGTTGAAGCGCTGTCCAAACAATTTGGACAGCTCGCCCACCGCGACGCCGAGTTTGCTGTCAAAGCCATTCTCGACGCGATGAGCGACGCCCTGGTCAAAGGTCATCGCATTGAAATCCGGGGCTTTGGCAGCTTTGCTGTGAACCGCCGCTCGCCGCGTGTGGGGCGCAACCCCCGCACCGGCGAACGCGTCATGATTCCCGAGAAACGTGTGCCGCACTTCAAACCCGGCAAAGCCTTGCGCGAGCAAGTCGATGCACGAACGGCCGAGATGCTGGCCCGTGATGGTGTGGTCGCTACAATCGATTCTCCACAAAGGGGATGATGTGAAATACCTGATGTGGCTGCTCAAAGCAGCCATTTTTTTTACCCTGTTCGCTTTTGCCTTGAACAACCAAGGTGACGTCACTTTGCACCTGTTCTTTGGCCTCCAATGGCAAGCGCCTTTGGTGTTGGTCCTGTTGCTCACGCTTTTGATCGGTGTCTTTTTGGGTGTGCTGCTGATGTTGCCCATTTGGTGGTCGGCACGCCGAGAGCGCAACGCCGCCCAACGACAAATCCCCGCGGCCGCCGCAACACCCTCCACACCAGACCAAGTACCTCATGGACTTTGACTTCACTTGGTTGTTGTGGGCGTTGCCTCTGAGCTTTGGCTTGGGTTGGCTGGCTTCGCGCTGGGACATGCGCCAGATGCGTGTGCAAAGTCGCGAAGCACCCAAAGCCTATTTCCGTGGTCTCAACCACCTGCTCAACGAGCAACAAGACCAGGCCATCGACGCCTTCATCGAAGCCGTTCAGGGCGACCCCGACACTGCGGAGTTGCACTTTGCTTTGGGCAATTTGTTTCGACGACGAGGCGACTATGACCGCGCCGTGCGGGTGCATGAACACCTGCTGGCACGCGCCGATCTCAGCCGCAAAGACCGTGACCGCGCCCAACATGCTTTGGCGCAAGACTTCCTGAAAGCTGGTTTGCTCGATCGTGCCGAGGCGGCCCTGCACAAACTCCAAGGCACGGCCCACGAGAACGAGGCTTTGCTCTCATTGTTGGCGATCTACGAACGCTCACGCGACTGGACCCAGGCCCAAGGCATCGCGCAACGTTTGGAGAACACCCGCCAAGGCAGTTTTCGCAACCGATTGGCCCATTACCGCTGCGAGCTCGCGGAGCTCGATTTGCGTCAAGGCTTGGTCGACAGCGCCCGCACGCACCTCCTGGCCGCCACCGAGCAAGCCCCCCAACTCGCCCGCGCTTGGATCGCCTTATCGGCCATGCAAGCCCAGCAAGGCGACAGTCCAGCCGCGTTCGAGAGCCTGTGTCGGATGTCGGAACTGGCCCCTCAAGCCTTGCCTTTGGTGGCCAACACCTTGGCAGAGCTGGGCAAACAAACGGGTCAAACCGCTCGTGCCCAAGCGGTCTTGCTCCAAAGCTGGTCAGCCGCCCCCACCTTGGACGTGACCACCGCTTTGGCCAGCTTGGCCGATGGTCCCTTAACCGCCCGCCAACGCGTGCTGAACCACCTCCAACAGGAGCCCTCCTTGGTGATGGCCGCTCGTTGGTTGGCCGATGAAACCTTCAGCCAAACCGAAGCCCAAGCACCGGTGCAAAAAGCCTTGGACGTGGCCACTGGGCCACTCAAACGCTACCGCTGCGCAGCCTGCGGCTTCGAAGCCCGCCAACATTTCTGGCAGTGCCCCGGCTGCCAAAGTTGGGACAGCTACCCCGCTCGGCGCGTCGAAGAACTTTGACCCTGCGGGCCTGTCTGGGCCCGCCCCTGAAAGCCCCCGTTGTTCAAGAACCTGACCCTCTACCGCATCGCCCCCGACTGGTCGGCGAGTTTTGATGACGTACACAAGGCCTTGGCCGAGCGCCGGTTTGCGCCCTGTGCGGCGACCCAAGAAAAATCCAGCGGCTGGGTCGAACCGCGTGGTGAAGCCCACGGCCCTCTGGCCGAGAGCGTGGCGCAGCAAATCATCCTCAAATTCCAAGCCGAGACGAAAGCCGTGCCCGGTGCCGTGGTGCGCCAACACGCCCAAGCCGCAGCCGATGACATCGAAGCGCAAAGCGGGCGCAAACCCGGCAAAAAAGAAATGCGCCAATTGCGTGAGGACGCCAAGCTCGCCCTCTTGCCCATGGCCTTTGGCCGTCAATCGTCGACTTGGGTCTGGATCGATGCTGAGCGGCGCCTGCTGATCACCGATGCGGGCAGCCAAGCACGCACCGACGACCTCATCACCGCTTTGGTCGAGGCCTTGCCGGGCTTGAACCCCATGTTGGTGCAAACCACCCTCACCCCGGCACACGCCATGGCGCAGTGGCTGTTGGCCAGCAGCCCCGACGAATGGCCCAGCGGCTTATCGGTGGAGCGCGAGTGCGAACTGCAATCGAGCGACGAAGAAAAATCGGTGGTGCGCTACACGCGTCACCACCTCATCAACGACGAGGTGCGTCAGCACCTGCAGCGTGGCTTGCAACCCAAACGCTTGGCCATGAGCTGGGAGGGGCGTGTGGGCTTTGTGCTCACCGAGTCCATGCAACTGAAAAAAATTCGGTTCTTGGATGGTGTGATCGCCGAATCGAGCTCAGACGACAGCGGTTTTGACGCCGACGTGGCCATCAGCACCGGCGAATTGCGTCAGCTCATCCCCGACCTCATCGAGGCTCTGGGGGGCGAACTGGTGCCAGGGGCCGCCCCCGCTAACATCGCGACATGAACACGTGGATCGCCATCTCATTGGGCGCCAGCCTCGGGGCTCTGGGGCGTTGGCGATTGGGTGTGTGGCTCAACCACAGCGGTGGCTGGTTGCCTTGGGGCCCCTTGGCGGCCAACTGGATCGGCGCCTACGCCATCGGTTGGGCCGTGGTGTGGTTACAGCAACACCCCGACCTGGATCCTGCTTGGCGCCTGACTTTGATCACCGGCTTCTTGGGCGCACTGACGACCTTTTCGACCTTTTCGCTGGAGACGGTTCAGCTTTTGCAAGAAGACCGCTGGGCCCAAGCCGCCTCGAGCGTGGCGCTGCACCTCTTGGGTTCTTTGGCCCTGACCTGGTTGGGTATGCGACAAGCCAGCGCTTGGCTGGCCTGATCGGTCCCACTCACTGCGCCGAGATGCGCCGAGCGATCTCTGCGACCAAGCGACGCGCCAAATCGGATTTGCTGGCGTGCGGCAGTTCGTTGTGGCCGTGTTCGTCCACCAAGATCAAAGCGTTGTCGTCGCGCCCAAAAGTCTCGGGCCCCAAATTGCCCACCAGCAAAGGAACGCCTTTGCGCACGCGCTTGGCCTGTGCGTTACCCAAGACGTCCTGACTCTCGGCGGCAAACCCCACACAAAACAAATCACCCCGTTGTGCGCGTGCGCTGGCCGCCACACCGGCCAAGATGTCGGGGTTTTCCACCCACTGCATTGCAGGCACTTGGCCCGAACCGTCTTTTTTAATCTTGTGTTCGGCCACGCTGGCTGGGCGCCAATCGGCCACGGCGGCCGCAGCCACAAACACATCGGCCTGCTCGGCCAAAGCCAGCACCGCCGCTTGCATGTCCAAGGCGCTGCTCACGTCCACGCGTCGCACACCGGGCGGCGTGGGCAAAACCACCGGACCAGCCACCAAATCGACCTCGGCCCCCGCGCGCTGGGCCGCCTGGGCGATGGCAAAACCCATCTTGCCGCTGGAACGGTTGGTCAAGCCGCGCACCGGGTCCAGCGCCTCCCAGGTGGGGCCAGCGCTGATGAGCACTCGACGCCCCAACAGGGGTTTGGGCGAAAAGAAAGACACGATCTCTTCCAACAACTCCGCGGGCTCTAGCATGCGCCCGTCGCCGGTCTCGCCGCAGGCTTGCTCGCCCTGACCCACGCCCAGCACGTGGGTGCCGTCCACGCGCAACTGCGCCACGTTGCGCTGCGTGGCCGGGTTGGACCACATTTCGCGGTTCATGGCTGGGGCCACGATCAAAGGCACCCGCTCGATGGGGCGGGCCAAACACATGAGGCTGAGTAAGTCGTCGGCGCGCCCGTGCAGGAGCTTGGCCATGAAGTCGGCACTCGCTGGGGCAATCACAATGGCATCGGCTTCTCGGCTGAGGTTGATGTGGTGAATTTGGTTGTCCACACCCGCGCTGGGCCGGTTGTCCCACTGCGAGGTGAACACCGAACGGCCCGACAAGGCCTGCATCGTGACCGGGGTGATGAACTGCTCAGCGGCTTCGCTCATGACCACTTGCACCGAGGCCCCGGCCTTGATCAATGCGCGGCACAGCTCGGCCGCCTTGTAGCAGGCAATGCCGCCCGAGAGTCCCAATACCAGATGTTTACCAGCCAAATCGTTCATGCCCGCAATGTATCAGCTCAGGCCATCCTCGGTTGGGTCGGCCCCTTATAATTGCCATTTCCACCTCCTGCGAGCTTTGGGCTCGCCCGAGACATGACCAAATACGTGTTCGTTACCGGCGGTGTGGTGTCCTCTCTAGGCAAGGGCATTGCGTCTGCATCCTTGGCCGCGCTCCTTGAGTCGCGTGGCCTCCAAGTCACCCTCATCAAACTCGACCCCTACATCAACGTAGACCCGGGCACCATGTCGCCCTTCCAGCACGGCGAGGTCTTCGTGACCGACGACGGCGCTGAAACCGACCTGGACTTGGGCCACTACGAGCGTTTCATCGAAACGCGGATGAA
>CAZNWS010000072.1:0-7077 GCA_964576495.1 uncultured Hydrogenophaga sp.
TGTGGATCCACAGCCCATTTGACGTATTCTTACTGATGTGAACACCAACACACCTATTCGCGTAGGCCTGACCGGCGGTATCGGCAGTGGAAAATCCACCGTGGCGGGCTTGCTGCGCGAGCAAGGCATTCCTGTGATCGATGCCGACGCCATCTCGCGCACAGTCACCGCTGTGGGTGGCGCAGCCCTGCCCGCCATTCGCGAACGTTTCGGTCACAACAGCATCGACGCCTCGGGCGCCATGAACCGCGCTTACATGCGTGAGCGGGTCTTCCAAGACCCGAACGAGCGACAAGCCTTGGAGGCGATCGTTCACCCTTGGATTCGGCAAACCATCCACGAACAAGCCCAAGCCTGTCAGGCCCCTTGGGTCGTGTTGGATTTGCCTTTGCTGTGTGAGTCACCCCATTGGCGCGAGCAGGTGCGCTGGGTTTGGGTCGTGGACTGCACCGAAAACACCCAGATTCAACGGGTGATGGCTCGCAGCGCTTGGTCACGCGAACAGGTCTTGTCGGTGATGAAACAACAATGCAGCCGAGCCGATCGCTTGGCCATCGCCGATGCAGTGATCCTCAACGAAGGCATCGACCTGATCGAATTGGCCCAAACGGTTCGCACGGTCGTGGCTCAGTTCGGGCTATGATTGGGTCAGCGCCGCGCCACCCAACTCCAGCCCACCCGTGATCCTGTACGAGTACCCCTTCAACGAGCGTATCCGCACCTACCTCAAGCTTGAACACTTGTTTGAGCGGCTGGACATATTGCTCAAGCGAAACGATCCCATCGATCACCACCACGCGATCCAAACGATTTTTGAAGTCATGGACGTGGGTTCGCGTTCGGACATGAAGTCCGACGTGCTCAAAGACATCGATCGCAACAAAGCTCAACTCAACGCTTACCGCGGCAATCCCGCCATCTCAGAATCCTTGTTGGACGAAGCGATCGCGCGGCTCGACCACAGCTTCCAATTGCTCAACAACACTGCGGGTAAAACTGGGCAGGGTTTGCTCGACATCGATTGGCTCATGAGCTTGCGTGGTCGCATGAGTATCCCGGGTGGGACCTGCGAATTTGACTTGCCGGCCTACCACCACTGGCGCCACTTTGGGCCGGAGCAGCGCAAACAAGACCTGCGCCAATGGGCATCGACCATCACCCCTTTGGGCGATGCCATAGCGGAACTTCTGCGCATGATGCGTGAGTCTGGAACCCCACAAAAAGTGGTCACCACCAACGGCTTTTTCAAGCAATCCTTACCCTTGGGTCGCCCCTTTCAGCTCATGAGACTGAACATTCACCCCGACAGCGGTTTGATCCCTGAAATCAGCGGCAACCGCATGCTCTTCACGGTGCGCATGATGCGCCAGGTGGATGGCGATCGTTTGCAAGCCACACAAGAAGACACTGCTTTTGAATTGACCTTGTGCGCCTGAGGTTCAACATGAGCGAAGCCACTGAGTCTATGATGCCCCGCAACGTGCGCTGCCCCGCCTGTGGCGGTCCCAGCTTGTACGCAGCCGACAATCCCCACCGCCCCTTTTGTGGTCAGCGTTGCAAGTCCATGGATTTCGGCGCTTGGGCCAGCGAACAATTCACCGTGCCTGAGACCTTGTCCAACCAAGACCCCAACTTCGAGCACAGCTAAGCTCAGTCGTGCGCTTCGGCCAACCAAGCCAGCACCGGCACAGTACCGGGCAACACCGGAGCGACCTGTACAGGCAAGGTTTGCCAAGCAAAAGCTTGGCCTTCGCGCATGGTGGGCTCACCGACCCACTGCGTGACCCGGCAAAAATGCAAGCGCACCAAAGCGTGCGGGTAATCGACCACGCTGCTGCGCCACAGCGGCGCAGCGCCAATGGTCACCCCGATCTCTTCTTCGAGTTCGCGGCGCAGCGCCGCTTCCACACTTTCCCCAACCTCGAGCTTGCCGCCCGGAAATTCCCAATACCCTGCATAGGCTTTGCCGGGGGGGCGTGTGGTGAGCAGGTACTCGTTGGGGCCACGGCACAAAATGCCCACGGCCACCTCAACGATGGCCCGTGTCGCCTCGCTGGCACCTCCGCCATCCACCACCAAAACGGTGTCTGTCATATCAAAGCGTGCGTCGAGAACCGACGTAATCGCGGGCGAACTGGTGCGCCACACGACCGCTGCGTGAGCCTCGTTCAAGTGACCACACCAAAGCCGGAGCCCGTGCTGCTTCGATCTCTTGATCGTTCAAGCCCATGGCTTGCAGCCAAGCCCGCACGACGGTGAGGTACTCGTCTTGGCTGAAGGGGTAGAAACTGACCCACAAACCGAAACGCTCCGAGAGCGAGATTTTTTCTTCCACCGCCTCACCGGGGTGCACCTCACCGTCTTCGGTGTGGGTGTAGGCCAGATTTTCCTTGTGGTATTCGGGGAGCAAATGGCGGCGGTTGCTGGTGGCGTAAATCAAGACATTGGGGCTCGCCGCCGAGACCGAGCCGTCGAGCATGGACTTCAAGGCCTTGTAGCCCAACTCACCGTCTTCAAAACTGAGGTCGTCGCAAAACACGATAAAACGCTCGGGGCGGGATGAAACCAAATCCACGATATCGGGCAGGTTCACCAAGTCGGCTTTGTCGACTTCGATCAAACGCAAGCCCTGATCGGCATACGCGTTCAAACAGGCTTTGACCAAAGACGATTTGCCCGTGCCCCTCGCGCCGGTGAGCAAGACGTTGTTGGCGGGCAAACCGCTCACGAATTGCTCGGTGTTGCGTTGGATTTTTTCTTTTTGGCCGTCAATCTCGTGCAAGTCGTCCCAACGGATGTGGCTGACTTGACGCACCGGCTCCAACACGCCATGGGCTTGACCCCGTTGGCGAAAGCGAAACGCCACCGAAGCGTCCCAGTCGGGTTCAGCCAAGGGCTGGGGCAAGACCGCTTCCCAACGCGTGAGCACCGCCTCGATGCGGTCGATCAAACGGTCCCAAGGGCCTGCGGCGCTCATGATCGGTAGTCTGCGTTGATGGTGACGTAGTCGTGACTGAAGTCGCAGGTCCAAACGGTTTGGCTGGCGGTGCCGCGACCCAAACCGATGCGCACCTCGATCTCGGCTTCTTTCATCACGCGTTGGCCGTCTTCTTCTCGGTAAGCGGGGTTGCGTCCACCGCCTCGAACCACGTGCACATCGCCCAAGTGCAGCTCAATGAGGTTCGCGTCCAAGTCGGTGATGCCGGCGTAACCCACGGCGGCCAAAATGCGTCCGAGGTTCGGGTCGCTGGCAAAGAACGCGGTTTTGACCAGAGGCGAATGCGCAACCGCATACGCCACCTTCAAACACTCGTCGTCGTTGCGTCCGCCTTCCACGCGCACGCAGATGAACTTGGTGGCACCCTCGCCGTCGCGCACGATGGCGTGCGCCAAATACTGGGCGACCTCGGTCATGGCGGCCAAGAGGGCCTGCGCATCGGCGCTGTCCATGTCCGTGATGGTGGGGTTCGACGCTTGCTGAGAGGCGATGACCACGAAACTGTCGTTGGTGGAGGTGTCGCCGTCCACCGTGACGCGGTTGAACGACACGTCGGCCAAACGACGCGCCAAACCATTCATGAGCACGGGGTCGATGCGCGCATCGGTGGCCATGTAGCCCAGCATGGTGGCCATGTTCGGGCGAATCATGCCCGCGCCTTTGGCGATGCCGCTGATGTTCACCGTGTGGCCCGAGAGGGATACAGCACGGCTGCACACCTTGGGTGCGGTGTCGGTGGTCATGATGGCGTGGGCCATGCCCATCCAACGAGCACCGGCTTGAGCATCGGGCATTTGGGCGTGTGCGATGGCCGCAGGCAAACCCGCAAGCAAACGGTCCATGGGCAGCGGCTCCATGATCACGCCCGTGGAGAACGGCAAGACCTGTTCGGGTCGGCACTGCACGGCATCGGCCACAGCCACGCAGGTCGCCTGTGCATCGGCCAAACCTGGTGCGCCGGTGCCCGCATTGGCGTTGCCGGTGTTGATCACGATGGCACGCACGTCCGAGCCGCTGGCCAAGTGGGTACGGCACACCTGCACAGGCGCTGCAGCGTAACGGTTTTGTGTGAAGACCGCGCCCACCGCACAACCCGTGTCGAGCAAGAACACACTCAAATCATCGCGGTTGGCTTTGCGAATGCCCGCTTGGGTGATGCCCATGCGCACGCCCGCGATGGGCAACAAATCCGCCACTTCGGGCACCTTGAGCAAGACGGGCATGGGGGCTCCTGAGGAATAGGCAATCAGCTCAACTGGCCGTGGCAGTGCTTGTATTTTTTGCCGCTGCCACAAGGACAAGGGTCGTTGCGCCCCACACGAGGAACGTCAACCGCGACGGTTTGTGGGTCCACAAATTGCTGCACCTCACCCGTTTCGGTAGGAGCGGTGTAAGTCACGTTGCTGATGGCTTCAGCGCGGTTCTCCAAAGCCACCGCAGCTTCGCTGACCTGCTCGGGCGACTGCAATCGCACGGTCATCAGGGTGCGCGTGACATCGTTTTTGACGCTGTCGAGCAGCTGACCAAACAAAGCAAACGCTTCGCGCTTGTATTCTTGTTTGGGTTGCTTTTGTGCGTAGCCGCGCAAGTGGATACCTTGGCGCAAATAGTCCAAGGCCGCCAGATGGTCCCGCCAATGCGTATCGATGGTCTGCAGCAACACCATGCGCTCGAACTGAGTGAAATTGGATTCACCCACCAAAGCCACTTTGGCATCAAACACCAATTTGGCTTTGGCCACCACGCGCTCAACGATTTCTTCATCGTCAATGGCTTGAGACTCTTCCACCCACTGAGCCACTGGGGCTACCACCGACCACTCATCGGCCAACACTTGGGTCAATCCAGTCATATCCCATTGCTCTTCGACACTGCCTTCAGGAATGTACTGTCGAACCAAATCGGTGAAGCAACCATCGCGCAACAAATCGATTTGTGCACGCAGATCGGCCGCATCGATGATGTCGTTTCGCTGCTGGTAGATCACCTTGCGCTGATCGTTGGACACGTCGTCGTATTCCAGCAGTTGCTTGCGAATATCAAAATTTCGCGCTTCGACCTTGCGCTGGGCGCTCTCAATACTGCGTGTGACGATGCCCGCTTCGATGGCCTCGCCTTCAGGCATTTTCAGGCGATCCATGATGGCACGCACACGGTCGCCCGCAAAAATGCGCATCAAAGCATCGTCGAGGCTCAAATAAAAGCGCGAGGATCCCGGATCGCCTTGACGGCCTGCACGGCCGCGCAACTGGTTGTCGATGCGGCGCGATTCGTGGCGCTCGGTGGCGATGATGCGCAAACCACCCAAGGCCTTCACTTTGTCGTGATCGGCTTGCCATTGTTGACGCAACGCCTCGGTTTTTTGCTGACGTTGCGATTCGCTGAGGGATTCATCGGCCATCACGGCGTCGAGCATCTTCTCCAAATTGCCGCCCAAGACGATGTCGGTCCCGCGACCGGCCATGTTGGTGGCAATGGTGATGCCACCAGGGCGACCGGCTTGGATGATGATGTCGGCTTCGCGCGCGTGCTGCTTGGCGTTGAGGACCTCGTGGGGCAAACCTTCGGCCTTGAGCAAATCGGCGATGATTTCAGAGTTTTCAATTGACGAAGTACCCACCAGCACAGGCTGGCCACGGCCATGGCATTCGCGGATATCGGCGATTGCTGCCATGTACTTCTCGCGCGTGGTTTTGTACACGCGATCGAGTTGGTCCTCGCGCTTGCTGGGGCGGTTGGGTGGCACCACGACCGTCTCCAAGCCGTAGATCTCTTGAAATTCGTAGGCCTCGGTGTCGGCAGTACCCGTCATGCCCGCCAACTTACCGTACAAACGGAAATAGTTTTGGAACGTGATTGACGCCATCGTTTGGTTTTCGGGCTGAATGGTCACGCCCTCTTTGGCCTCTACCGCTTGATGCAAGCCATCACTCCACCGACGGCCACTCATCAAACGGCCGGTGAACTCATCGACGATGACAATCTCACCGCCTTGGTTCACATAGTGTTGATCGCGGTGGTAGAGATGGTGGGCGCGCAGCGCGGTGACCAAGTGGTGCATCAAAGCAATATTTGACGGCTCATACAGGGATGCACCCTCTGCCAACAACCCCGCTTGAGTCAACAACGCTTCCGCCTTTTCGTGTCCGGATTCGGTCAGGTGAACGGTGTGAGCCTTTTCATCGACGGTGAAGTCACCGGGCTTGATGACACCTTCTCCGGTCCGAGGGTCTGCCTCGCCTTCTTGACGAATCAAATTCGGCACCAAACGGTTGATCGCCACATACACGGGGGTTTGATCTTCGGCTTGACCGCTGATGATCAAAGGTGTGCGGGCTTCATCAATCAAGATCGAATCGACCTCGTCCACGATGGCGAAGTTCAAGCCACGCTGCACGCGATCGGACGCGTCGTACACCATGTTGTCACGCAGGTAATCAAAACCGTATTCGTTGTTGGTGCCGTAGGTGATATCAGCGAGGTAGGCCGCCTGTTTGTCGGTGCGACTCATTTGCGGCAAGTTGATACCCACCGTCAAACCCAAAAAGTTGTAGAGCTTGGACATCCACTGCGCATCGCGTGTGGCCAAGTAATCGTTGACCGTCACCACATGTACGCCACGGCCAGACAAGGCATTGAGGTAGACCGGCAAGGTCGCTGTGAGTGTCTTGCCTTCACCGGTGCGCATTTCGGCCACTTTGCCTTGGTGCAAGGCCAAGCCACCCAGCATTTGGACATCGAAATGGCGCATTTTCATGACGCGCTTGCTGGCTTCGCGCACGACAGCGAAAGCCTCTGGTAGCAACTGGTCTAAGCTTTCACCGTTGGCGATGCGTTGCTTAAAAAGCGCGGTTTGACCTGTCAATGCCTCATCGCTCAGAGACTCGTACTGCGACTCCAGGCCATTGATGCGCTGAACCGTTTTGCGATAGGTTTTGATCAAGCGGTCGTTGCGACTGCCGAAAATCGAGGTCAAGAAATTGGTCATACAAAAGGCGCATTCCGCTACCAAGCGGGGGCATACGGGCGCCCCTCACATGGGTCCAGACCTTGCATCCCAAAACCATTTTGGAACGGCC
>CAZNWS010000073.1:0-7019 GCA_964576495.1 uncultured Hydrogenophaga sp.
GGGGGCAAAGCGTTGGTGTTCATTCGGGGTTCACTCCTCGGTCGGTTCAAAGCACATCGGGCAACTCAATCTCACCCGAAAAAACAGGGGTGGCAGGCCCGCTCATGATGACAGGCGCATTGTGCATAGCGCCGTCCTGCCAATCGATTTCCAGTGGTCCGCCACGGGTCTGTACCCGCACCGGGCCTTGCAGCAAGCCCCAACGGATGCCACACACCACGGCCGCGCAAGCGCCGGTGCCACAAGCCAAAGTCTCGCCGGCGCCGCGTTCGAACACGCGCAAACGAACCTCGTGGGGGGCGAGCACCTGCATGAAACCCACGTTGACGCGCTCGGGGAATCGGGGGTGGCGCTCCAGCGCAGCACCCACGGTGGCCACTGGGGCCGTGTCCACATCGTCGACCAACATGACGACGTGTGGATTGCCCATCGAGACCACCGAAGCCATCACCTCGCCACCAGGCACCGGCAGTGCCCATCGCGCCAAATTACCCAAATCCGAGGCCATTAGACCTTGTGTATCGAAAGGCACCTGCTCGGGCATCCAGAGCGGCGCGCCCATGTCCACCCGCACCATGCCGTCGGATCGCAGAACCAATTCGATGACACCTTTTTTCACCTTCACGCGCAGCGGGTTGCGCTGGCTGAGCCCTTGGTCGTGCACAAAGCGCACAAAACAACGCGCACCGTTACCGCAGTGCTCGACCTCGCCGCCATCGGCGTTGTGGATCACGTATTCGAAGTCCACATCGGGCGAAGGTGCGGGGCGCACACTCAAAATTTGGTCGGCGCCCACGCCGAAATGGCGATCGGCCAAGCGCCGGTAATGCGCCGGGCTCAGGGCTTGGCGTTCTTGGGTTTCGTCGAGCACGACAAAGTCGTTGCCCGCGCCCTGCATTTTGGTGAATCGGATGCGCATGCCCGCATTATCGGGCTTGCACCTCGGCCCAGGTGGGCGGCTCGCAACCCGCCCGTGTGCAGTTGATGGCCGCGGCCTTCATGGCCAAGTTCAAGGTACTGGGAACGCGCCCGGCCGCGCCGCTGATTTGTTCGCACCAGTCACCCAAACAATTGCCCCAAAAGGTATCGCCCGCACCCACGGTGTCGACCACGTCCACCCGCGGAGCCGGGGCTTGTGCCACTTGTCCATCCACGTCCAGGTAAGCGCCTTCGGCCCCAAAGGTCAACGCCACCCGCGACAAACGATCGGGGCCCGCCAAGGCGCGCAACTGCGCCACCAAACTGGCCGAATTTGCCCGAGTAATGTCGTCAAAACCCAGAACGCTCAGGTCTTCGTCGCTGGCTTTGAGCCAATCCACGTGTGGCAAGACAGAGCGCACCGCCCGCACATAAGCCGCCACATCGGCGGCCAGCTTCACACGCAAATTCACATCCACGCTGATGGTCCAGCCGAGCCTACGCGCGGCCTGCAAGACCGCCACGGCCTTTTCGTGCTCGGGCGGCACCAAGAGCAAAGACCCGGTGTGCAACACCCCTGGCGTGACAGGCAAACGCGCCAACACCGATTCGGGTGTGTAGTCGCGATCGGCGATGCCTTCGCGGTAAAAACCGTAGCTCGGCTGGCCTTGCTTGAGCTGCACCACCGCCAACGAGGTGGGTTTGGCGCTGGTGCCACCCACGGTGGCCACGCCATCGGCCGCCAACAAAGCCCCCAGGCCTTGACCAAAGGTGTCGCTCGACAAGGGGTTGAGGTAACTCACCGAGGCCCCGCGCCGCGCCGCGGCACGCGCCATGTTGTAAGGGCTGCCACCCATCAGCGGCAACAAACGCCCATCGGGCTGCGCGATGCAGTCCATCAGGGCTTCACCCAAAACCGCCAGATGCTGAGCCATGACCGTCACTTTCTCAGCAAGTGTTTGCGACGCAACACGTCGATCCACACCGCGATGATCACCACCGCACCGATGGCCATCATTTGTTTGAACTGGGAGATTTCCAACAGGTTCATGCCGTTGCGAATCATGGTGATGAGCACCGCCCCGAACAAACTGCCCCAGATGCTGCCGCGCCCTCCAAACAAGGACGTGCCGCCCAAAATCACCGCCGCGATGGCGTCGAGTTCGAACATCTGCGCCATCTTGCCGCTGGACGAATCCATGCGCGCCATCAAGACGATGGCGGCCACGGCGCACAAAAGCCCCGAGACCACGTACACCGCGAGCTTGTACCAACGGATGTTGATACCCACCTGTCGTGCACCCATTTCGTTGGAACCCATGGCGTACACATAGCGGCCGAGCTTGGTGCTGTTGAGCACAAAAGCCATGGCGATGAAAAATACCGCGGTGATCACGATGGGCATGGGCACACCGAAGATAGCGCCGTACCCGATGAAAGGAAACGGCTCAGGCAAACCGGCCATGTCAAAACCACCGGTCAAGTCAAATGCCAAACCGCGCCACAGGGTCAGGCCGCCCAAGGTCACGATGAACGACGGGATGCCCACAAAGGCCACCAAATAGCCGTTGAACGTGCCCACAGCCAATCCAATGGCCAAAGCGCCGGCCATGGCCAAGTAAGGGTTCACGCCCAGCTTGACCATCCAATAACCACAGAGGGCGCCGGCCAAAGCCGTGACCGCACCGACCGCGAGGTCCACCCCACCGGTCAAAATCACGAAGGTCTGCCCACCCGCCAACAACGCGATGACGGAGGCTTGCACCAAGATATTGGTCAAGTTCCCAGTGGTCAAGAAATACGGGGAAGCCAGCGACAACAACACGCCGAGCACCAGCACGGCCACCATGGCCCCGTACCACTCTTGTCGGGTCAGACGATTGAACATGTTCATTCCTAAAAAAAGAAGGCGGCCACGGGTTGCGCAGCCGCCTTCAACTCACCAACTCAATTACTTCGCCTTCATGAACTGGCCCACGCCAGAGTCTTTGGCGAACTGATCCACGTTCTCAGGCAACACCAAGAAAGAACCGGTGTCGATGCGCTTGTCAACCGCGTTGCCTTTGGCGGCAGCGATGGCGGTTTCCACACCCACTTGACCGATCTTGGCCAACATCTGAGCGGCGTTGGCTTGTTGCCAGCCTTCTTTCATCATGTCCAGGCCGCCGGGGGAACCGTCAAAGCCAGCGATCTTCACATCACCAGGTTTCTTGCCAGCTGCCAACAACGCGGCCTTAGCACCCAAAGCACCACCGTCCCAAGCGCAGGCAATCACCTTGGCTTTGGGGTTGGCGCGCAAAGCGGCTTCGACACCGTTTTGGGCCATGGTTTGGTCCCAGGTGGTGGGCACTTCAACGATCTTGACGTTCTTGCGCTCAGCGTTGAGGGCATCCACAAAGCCTTTCTTGCGCTCTTGACCCGTGGACTGGCCCTGGTCACCGGTCACGTAGATCACGGTGTCGCCGTCTTGGATCTGGCTGGCGGCCCACTTGCCTTGCACGTTGGCGGCCTTGATGTTGTCGGTGGCCACATAAGAGGTGATGTCAGCACCGGTGATACCGGTGTCCACGGCCACCACTTTGATGCCAGCGGCCAAGGCCTTGTTGACGGCAGGCGCAATACCTGCGGAATCCACAGGTGCGATGGCAATCGCATTGACTTTGCGGGTGATCATGTCTTCCACGATGGCCAGTTGTTTGGACAACTCACCTTTTTCAGCGGCCAGTTCAATGAACTTCACACCGGCGGCGGCACCGGCGGCTTTGGCGCCACCGTTGATCAAGGTCCAGCCTTCGTTGGTGTTGCCGTTCGTGATGTAGGCGACGGTCAGCTCGGTGGCGGCGCCAGCGGCGGCGGGTGCGGCTTCTTCTTTTTTGCCACAGGCGACCATCACAGCGGCCATGGTGGCAACCAGGGCAAATTTGCCGAAAGTGCGTTTGTTCATCATCAAGGTATCTCCGTTGGTTGAATAAGGTTGCAAGACCAGCAGGCGCGAGGGACTGTGTCTGCTGTGAAGGAATTAAAGCCCAAACCGATAATAAATAAACCTAGTAGTTTTACCAATATCCTTTGGCTGACAAATCCACGATGCTTGCCCCATCTCCCATTAGGAACGACAACATGAATCCCCCCACCCCTGTCTTGCAGATCTCTGGCTTGACCAAGCACTATGGCGGCGTCAAAGCCCTGACCGACGCCCATTTCCGACTCATGCCCGGCGAACACGTGGCCATCGTGGGTGACAACGGCGCTGGCAAAAGCACCTTTGTGCGACTGATCACCGGCGTGGAGCAACCCAATTCGGGCGAGATCGTGCTCAGTGGCCAGGCCGTGTCTTTTGACTCCCCCTTGGACGCCCGCGAACAAGGCATCGAGACGGTCTACCAAACCTTGGCCTTGGCCGAAGACCTCGACGTGCCAGCCAACATCTTTTTGGGTCGCGAAATCACCCGCTTGAATTTGGGCCCTCTGTCGGTGCTCAACCACAAAGCCATGCGCGAGCAGTCGGCCAGCATGCTCTCGACCACCGGCGTGAAGATCCAAGACATGTCCGAGAGCCTGCGCGGCATGTCTGGCGGACAGCGCCAATGCGTGGCGATTGCGCGCGCGGCCGGTTTTGCCAAAAACCTGATCATCTTGGACGAGCCCACCGCGGCACTGGGTGTGGCCGAAACCGCCCGGGTCGAGCAGATCATCAAAGGCCTCAAACAACGCGAAATCCCGCTGATCATCATCAGCCACAACCTGCGCCAAGTGTTCGATTTGGTGGACCGCATTTTTGTCTTCCGCCAAGGTCGCATCATTTGCAACCGCTTGACGCGACAAACCAACCCCGAAGAAATCGTGGGCCTGATCACGGGTGCCATTGACCCGGCCACGCTGAGCCCTGAGCGGGAGGCCGTGCCATGTTGAAAGGCATCGACCCCCTGTTGACGCCCGAGTTGCTCATGCACCTGTGCGCCATGGGCCATGGCGAGTGGGTGGCCGTGGTGGACGCCAACTTCACCGCCGATTTCTTGAGCCGCGGCAAACCCGTGGTGCGCTTACCTGGCCACAGCCTGGAGCGCGTGAGCCGCGCCGTGTTGTCGGTCTTCCCCTTGGCCGATGACGTGGAACAACCGGCTGCTTACATGCGCGTGTGTGGCAGCGCAGATGGTCACCGAACTCCCGCTCAACAGGCGGTGGTGGACTTGGTCCTGCAGGAAGGTCGGGACGCGGCATCGGTCGAAGCCGTGGAGCGTTTCGCGTTTTACGACAAAATTGGGGGCGCCAGCCTCATCGTTCAAAGTGGTGAGGCCACGGCCTATGGCAACGCCCTGTTCTGCAAAGGCGTGATCCTCAACTGAAGGCCTCTCGATCGCCCCGCATGCTCGCCGACACCACCGCCGCACCCGACCTGAGCCCGCGCCGCATGCGCGGCTCCAACCACAACGGCATGCGCCAGTTCAACGAGCGCATCGTCTTGCAAGCGATCCGCCACCACGGCGCCATTCCCAAAGCGGATTTGGCACGCCTGACCCAACTCTCCAGCCAAACCGTGGCCATCATCGTGGGGCGTTTGCTCGACGACGGCTTGTTGATCAAACAAGAGCCGGTGCGTGGCAAAGTGGGCCAACCCTCAGTGCCCTTGTCGCTCAACCCCGAAGGGGCTTTCAGCGTGGGCATTCAGGTGGGTCGGCGCAACTTGGAATTGTTGGTCGCTGACTTTTGTGGCCAGCCTGTGCAGCGCTTGGAGTTTCACCACCCCTACCCCGATCCCGACCAACTGCTCAAGACCATCGCCAAAGGCTTGGCCACGCTAGAGCAGCGCATGGGGTCGTTGTGGCCGCGCACCGTGGGTGTGGGCTTGACGGCCCCGCTGTCGCTGCACCAATGGGCCGACCTCATGGGCGGAGATGCTGCACTCGCGCTGGCGCGTTGGGAACACATCGACTTGCACGCCGCGGTGCAAGCGCTCACGGCCCTGCCCGTGGAGTTCGCCAAAGACACCACCGCGGCCTGTGTGGCCGAACTCATCCAAGGCCACGGCCGCACCCTGCGCAGCTTTCTCTACATTTATGTGGGCACCTTTGTGGGCGGTGGTTTGGTCTTGGCCGGCCACATCATGGGGGGGGAGCGCGGCAACGCGGGCGCCATCGGCTCCTTGCCGGTGGGCTTGGCCACACCCGGCAACCCCGCACCGCCGCAACTGTTGCAACAAGCCTCGGGTTGGCAACTCGAACAAGCTTTGATCGCGGCCGGCCACGATGCCCTTTTGGTGCACCGCGACAGCATCATGGATTCCACCTACGCCGAGCTCACCCAAGCATGGCTGGCCCAAGCCAGCCGCGCCTTGGCGATGACCGTGGCCAGCGCCGCGGCCTTGCTCGACTTGGACGCGGTGGTGATGGACGGCTCGCTCGGCGCACCCCTGATGGCCGCGCTCAAAGACGCCACTCGCGAGGCCTTGCAGCACTACCGCTTCGATGGCATGCACCAACCCGAACTGCTCAGTGGCCGCGTTGGTGCCCACGCCCGCGCCATGGGCGGAGCCTTGTTGCCGCTGCACAGCCAGTTCTTCCCCGACAAAGACATCTTCCTCAAACAGGACCACGCATGAAGCTCTACCTGGACAGCGCCGATGCACGTCAATGGGCACTACCCGCGGGTTGCCCACCCGTGCAAGGCGTGACCACCAACCCCACGCTGGTCTTGCAAGCCGGCTTGCCCGTGAGCTTGGCGGGCTACCGCCGCTTGGTGTTGGCCGCTGGCGAACAGCGTTTGCCCGAGTTGATGCTGCAATTGCCCCGCGCCGATGCGGGCGAAGCCGCCGATTGGCTGGGTCAACTCTTGCCCTTGGCGCGCCAAGCGCGCGTGCGCCTGACCATCAAACTGCCCTGCCACCCCGATTGGCAATCGGTGTTGCACGAGGTACAAACCTGGGGTGTGCCCACGCTGCTCACCGGCCTGTCCAACCCCATGCAACTGCTGTGGGCGCAGCAGCAAGGCGCAAATTGGGTAGCTCCCTATGTGGGTCGTTTGCAGGCTGATGGGCGCGATGTGTGGGCGCTCATGAAAGCTTGTGTATCGGTGCAACAGCAAGGCCCGCAACTGCTGGCCGC
>CAZNWS010000074.1:0-7009 GCA_964576495.1 uncultured Hydrogenophaga sp.
AGCACAGCGCGGTGTTCACCATGGTCACCCATTGCCCGGTGTGCGGCAGCGTGGCCGTGCGCGAAGAGGGTGAGGCCGATCACCGCTGCACCGGTGGGCTGTTTTGCAGCGCGCAGCGCAAACAAGTCATCTTGCACTTTGCTCAGCGCCGCGCCGTCGAGGTTGAGGGCTTGGGCGACAAACTGGTCGATCAATTGGTGGACAGCGGTGCGGTCAAGACCTTGCCCGACCTCTACCGTTTGGGTTTGACCGCGCTGGCCACCCTCGATCGCATGGCCGAGAAGTCGGCGCAAAACCTGCTGGCAGCACTCGAAGCCTCCAAAGCAACCACTTTGCCTCGCTTCTTGTTTGGTCTGGGTATTCGCCACGTGGGCGAGGCCACGGCCAAAGCGCTGGTCCGTCATTTCGGCACGCTCGACGCCATCATGGACGCCAGCGAAGAGGACTTTTTACAAGTCGCAGATGTCGGGCCCATCGTGGCGGCGAGCATCCGCACCTTTTTTGATCAAGCCCACAACCGCGAGGTGGTGGAGCAGTTGCGCGCCTGTGGCTTGCAATGGGTTGAGGGTGCGCCCGCTGAGCGTGCCGTGCAAACCCTGGCCGGCAAAACCTTTGTGCTCACCGGCACCTTCCCCACGCTCAAACGCGACGAAGCCAAAGACCTGCTCGAAGCCGCTGGGGCCAAAGTGGCGGGTTCGGTCAGCAAAAAAACCGACTATGTGGTGGCGGGTGAAGACGCTGGCAGCAAACTCGAAAAAGCTCGCGAATTGGGTGTGGCGGTGATCGATGAAGCAGGGATGTTGGCACTCTTGTCGCCCGTCAAGGCGTGAGCGCTTGGAGCAACTCAGTCTCGATATCGAGTTGGGTTTTGTTGTGCTGCAAGGCGGCACCAGCGATCAAGAAATTGTCTTCAACCCGTTCACCCAAGGTCGTGATCTTGGCCAATTGCACGCTCACTTGGTGCTGCGCCAACACCTTGGCCACGCGGTAGAGCAGGCCCAGTTGGTCACTGGCCGAGATGCTGAGCAGCCATTTTTGGGCACCTTCATCGGGCTGCAATGAAACACGGGGTGTGATGGGGAAACTCTTGACGCGTCGCGATACGCGGCCTTTGCTGGGCGTCGGTAAGGGTTGAAGATCGGCGATGGCCTGCGCCAAGCCCGACTCGACCATGTTGAGCCACTCTCGGTATTGGCCATCTTGGTGAGTGGCAATGACTTGGAAGGAGTCGATGGCGTAGCCGTTCAAGGCGGTGTGTACTTTGGCGTCCAAGATGTCAAACCCAGTTTGGTCAAAGTAGCCGCAGATGCGCGCGAAGAGGTCGGCTTGGTCGGGGGCATAAACCAAGACCTGCATGCCTTCACCGGCCAGAGAGGTGCGTGCGCGCACCGTCACGCCCAAGGGTTTGCCACCTTGTTTGGCCAAGGACAGCAACCGCGACAACTGGCGGGTATGCCAAGCGATGTCGTCGGCATCGTGGCGCATGAAGTAGCTCACGTCGAGCGTGTCCCAAAGCGGTTTGTGTGACTCAAACGGCTGGGCATGCAAAGCCAAAAGGCTCAGGGCTTCACGCTTTCGGCTTTGAACCACGGTGTCGGGGTCGGGCGCATGGCCACCCAAGGTGTGCAGTGTGGCACGGTAAAGATCTTCAAGCAATTTGCCCTTCCAAGCATTCCACACCTTGGGGCTGGTGCCTCGGATGTCGGCCACGGTGAGCAAATACAAGGCCGTGAGGCGGCGCTCGGTGCCCACACGCTGGGCAAAAGCATGGATGACATCGGGATCACTGAGGTCTTGCTTTTGCGCGATGTGGCTCATGGTCAGGTGTTCGCTGACCAAAAACTCGATCAACTCGGCATCGTTGTGATCGACCCCGTGTTCTCGGCAAAACTTGCGAACCTCTTGGCGACCCAACTGCGAATGGTCGCCACCACGGCCTTTGGCGATGTCGTGGAACAAAGCGGCCGCGTAGAGCAACCAAGGCTTGTCCCAGTCCGCGGCAAGTTGTGAGCAAAACGGGTACTCGTGCGCATGCTCGGCCATGAAGAAGCGGCGCACGTTGCGCAAGACCATGAGGATGTGTTGGTCGACCGTGTAGACGTGGAAGAGGTCGTGCTGCATCTGGCCGACGATGCGCCGAAACACCCACAAATAGCGGCCCAGCACCGAGGTCTGGTTCATCAAACGCAGCGCGTGCGTGATGCCTTGGGGCTGCTGCAAGATGGCCATGAAGGTGGCGCGGTTGACCGGGTCGCGGCGAAACGCCGCGTCCATCACAGGCCGGGCGTTGTACAGCGCACGCAGCGTGCGCGCCGACAAACCTTTGATGCCCACGGTTTGTTGGTAGAGCAAAAAGGTCTCAAGAATGGCGTGGGGTTGCTCGATGTAGAGCCGATCGTGGGCCACTTCAAGCATGCCGCGGTGGTCGAAGAAGCGCTCGTTGATGGGGCGCATGGGCACAACGTTCATGTCGTCGTGGTGCAGACGCGCTTCGATGTTGAGCAACAAAATTTGGTTGAGCTGGGTGACAGCCTTAGCCGCCCAGTAGTAGCGCTTCATCAGCGCTTCACTGGCACGGCGCATGCCGCGTGCGGTGGGCGCGGTTTCACCGGGTGCTTGGGTGTTCAGGCCAAAGGCTTGCGCCATGGCGTTTTGCAGGTCAAACACCAAACGGTCTTCGCGTCGACCGCTGAGCTCGTGCAGCCGGGCGCGCATGAGTGAGAGCGTGGCTTCGTTGGCCTTGAGTTGGCGTGCCTCGAGCGGCGTGGCCAAACCGTTGTGCACCAAGTCGTCCCAGTTTTGGCCCAAGCCTGCGGCTTTGGCTACCCACAAAATGATGTGCAGGTCGCGCAAGCCGCCGGGGGACTCTTTGCAATTGGGCTCCAGCGCGTAGGGCGTGTTCTCAAACTTTTGATGGCGCTGGCGCATCTCCGCAGTCTTGGCCACAAAAAATGCTTTGGGGTCCATGGCCGCACGCAAAGCGGCTTGGAGTTGAGTCACCGCCGCTTCAGGGCCCATGAGCCAACGGCATTCGAGCAAAGCCGTCTGAACCGTCACATCGGCACGCGCCTCTTGCACACACTCATCCCGGGTGCGCACACTGGATCCGATGTCCAGCCCCAAATCCCAACAAGCGCCGATGAATTGCTCTACACATTCGGCTTGGCGCGCAGCATCCTTGGGCGTGTCGGGCAGGAGCACCAACACGTCGACGTCGGAGTGAGGAAATTGTTCACCTCGGCCGTAGCCGCCCACCGCGACCAAGGCGCAATCGCTGGGCATCTCGCAGGTTAGCCAGAGTTGGCGCAACGTGTGGTCGGTGCGCAGGGTGAGCTCGCGCAACACATGTTGGATACCGCGGCCGCTGCTGAGGTGGCGCAACTGAGCCAAGGTGGTGGCTTTGTCGGCGCGAACCTGTTCGCGCAGCGCGGACAGGTCCAGCACGGCCATCAGGCGCTGACGGCAGCGGCGCGCACAAACTCAGGGGTGGCGGGGCTACCGGCGGACAGGGTCAGTACCTCGTAGCCGGTGGGTGTCACGAGCACCGTGTGTTCCCACTGGGCCGAGAGCGAGCGGTCTTTGGTCACGATGGTCCAGCCGTCGCCCAATTCTTTGATGTCGCGTTTGCCGGCGTTGATCATGGGCTCGATGGTGAAGGTCATGCCTTCTTTGAGCACCTGCAAGGTGCCGGGTCGGCCGTAATGCAGCACTTGCGGGTCTTCGTGAAAGCGTTGACCGATGCCGTGGCCGCAGAACTCGCGCACGATGGAATAACCCTGCGCTTCGGCAAAGGTTTGGATGGCGTGACCAATGTCGCCCAGCGTGGCGCCGGGTTTGACGACTTCAATGCCTTTCCACATGGCGTCGTAGGTGACTTCGCACAAACGGCGCGCTTGCACGGAGGCGGCGGCTTGGCCACCGACCAAGAACATGCGGCTGGTGTCACCGAACCAACCGTCTTTGATGACGGTCACATCGATATTGACAATGTCGCCTTTTTTCAAGACCTTGTCGCCCGGAATGCCGTGGCACACCACGTGGTTGACCGAGGTGCACAGGTGGGCGGGGAAGGGCGGGTAACCGTTGGGCTGGTAGCCGATGGTGGCCGAAACCGTGCCCTGTTGGACCATGAACTCGGCCGCCAAGCGGTCGATTTCACGCGTGGTGATGCCCGGCTAACCGAACGGCGTGAGGTAGTCCAGGACTTCGGAGGCCAGACGACAGGCCACGCGCATGGCGGCAATACCCGCTTCGTCTTTGTAGGTGGTGCTCATGGCCGCATTATCCCACCGCCAGCGCCAAGGCGCAGGGCTTGGGCGGGTAAAATCCCTTGCTTCCCACCCAGTTACTGGGTCAACGCTCTCCCAGGCCCCCACCGTGTCCTTGCACCTGCGCTTTTTTGATGGCGGCAATGCCATCAGCGACTTCAAAGTCCAACAATGGCTGCCGCGTTTGACGGCGATTCACCCCAGCATCACCGGCATCAGCGCCCGCTTTGTGCACTTGGCGGGTTTTACCGACGTGCCCGATGCCCAGTTGCTCGAGCGTTTGGGCCAGTTGCTGAACTACGGCGATCCCGTATCGGCTGTGCATTCGGCCAAAGAGGTGGCCGGTGAGTGGCTGGGGGTGCCGCGTTTGGGCACCTCGCCCTGGGCGTCCAAAGCCACCGATATCGCGCACAACTGCGGTTTGAGCGTCAAGCGCGTGGAGCGTTTGGTCGAGTACCGCGTGCAGTGCGCCTCGGGCTGGCTGCGCAGCGCGTCGTTCAGCGAAGACCAGTGGGAGGCCATCGCGGCCCTCTTGCACGACCGGATGACCGAAAACGTCTTGCGCGAACGGGGTCAAGCCGAGGCGCTGTTCACCGAATTGCAAGCCGCGCCCATGGCCCATGTGGACGTGCTCGGCGGTGGACGTGATGCCTTGGTCAGCGCCAACCGCGAATGGGGTTTGGCCCTGGCCGACGACGAAATCGATTACCTGGTCAAAGCCTTTGTGGGCCTGCAGCGCAACCCCACCGACGTGGAGTTGATGATGTTCGCCCAAGCCAACAGCGAGCACTGCCGCCACAAAATCTTCAACGCCCAATTCACCGTCGATGGTGTGGCGCAAGACAAGAGCCTGTTCGGCATGATCCGCCACACCCACCAAACCAGCCCGCAGCACACGGTGGTGGCCTATTCGGACAACGCCTCCATCATGGCTGGCCACACGGTCGAGCGTTTCGTGGCCCGCAGCACCCCTCAAGGCGCAGCCTACGTCAAAGAGACCGCTTTGCACCACGTGCTCATGAAGGTCGAAACCCACAACCACCCCACCGCCATTTCGCCGTACCCCGGTGCGTCCACTGGCGCGGGCGGTGAGATCCGCGACGAGGGCGCCACTGGCCGGGGCTCCAAGCCCAAGGCCGGTTTGACCGGTTTCACGGTCTCGCGCTTGTGGGGCGGACTGAGCGATCAAGCCAGCGGCAAGCCCGAGCACATCGCCAGCCCCTTGCAAATCATGACCGAAGGCCCTCTGGGTGGCGCGGCGTTCAACAACGAATTCGGTCGACCCAACCTCTTGGGCTATTTCCGCGAATACGAGCAAACCGTGGCTGGTCAGGCCATGGGTTACCACAAGCCCATCATGATCGCCGGTGGTTTGGGCGTGATCGACGCGACCCAAACCCACAAAATCCCGTTCCCCGCCGGCTCCTTGCTGATCCAACTCGGCGGCCCCGGCATGAAGATCGGCATGGGCGGCAGCGCAGCCAGCTCCATGGCCACCGGCCAAAACGCAGCCAACCTGGACTTCGATTCGGTGCAGCGCGGCAACCCCGAAATCGAGCGGCGCGCGCAAGAGGTCATCAACCACTGCTGGGCCCAAGGTGAGGCCAACCCCATTTTGGCCATCCACGACGTGGGTGCCGGTGGCTTGTCCAACGCCTTCCCCGAGTTGACCAACGACGCCGAACGCGGCGCCCGTTTTGATCTCAACGCCGTGCCTTTGGAAGAAAGCGGTTTGGCGCCCAAAGAGATTTGGTGCAACGAGAGCCAGGAGCGTTACGTCTTGGCGATTGCACCGGAGTCGCTGTCCCAGTTCCAAGCCTTTTGCGAACGCGAACGCTGCCCCTTCTCGGTGGTCGGTGTGGCCACCGAAGAGCGGCACTTGCGCTTGTCCGCGGGTGACGCCCCTGCGGCGGTCGACATGCCCATGGAGGTTCTCTTGGGCAAGCCGCCCAAAATGCACCGCGACGTGCAGCGCGTGGCCAAAACCTTCACGCCGCTCAACCTCGATGGCGTGGACCTGCAACAAGCCGTCATCGGGGTGCTGAGCCACCCCACCGTGGCGTCCAAACGTTTCCTCATCACCATCGGCGACCGCACCGTCGGTGGCCTGACCCACCGCGACCAAATGGTCGGCCCTTGGCAAGTTCCGGTGGCCGATTGCGCCGTGACGCTGGCCGATTACCAAGGCTTTGCGGGCGAAGCCATGGCCATGGGCGAACGCACGCCTTTGGCGGCCTTGGACGCACCGGCCTCGGGCCGCATGGCGGTGGCCGAGGCCATCACCAACCTGTTGGCCGCGCCAATGGCGCTGGACCGCGTCAAGCTCTCGGCCAACTGGATGGCCGCTTGCGGCGAGGCCGGTGAAGATGCCGCGCTGTACGACACCGTCAAAGCCGTGGGCTTGGCGTTGTGCCCAGCTTTGGGCATTTCGATCCCTGTGGGCAAAGACAGCTTGTCCATGCGCACGCAGTGGCAGCACGAAGGCCAAGCGCACAAAGTGATCTCGCCGGTCAGCCTGATCGTCACCGCTTTTGCCAGCCTGCCCGATGTGCGCGGCACCCTCACGCCCCAACTCAATGCCAGTTTGGACGACACCAGCCTGATCTTGGTGGACTTGGGCCGCGGCCGCCAACGCATGGCTGGCAGCCTCTTGGGCCAAGTCTTGGGCCAAAGCGGTTGCCCCAGCACCGACGGTGTGCCCGATTTGGATGACCCACAAGACCTGGTTGCCTTGGTGAACG
>CAZNWS010000075.1:0-6978 GCA_964576495.1 uncultured Hydrogenophaga sp.
CGTTGACCACATAGGTGTTGTGCACGATTTCGTGGCGCACGTAGATCGGGCGACCAAACTTGGCCAAGGCACGCTCGACGATTTCAATGGCTCGGTCCACACCAGCACAAAAGCCGCGAGGTTCGGCCATCAAAATGTCCATGGGCGGCCGAGACATCACAAGACCCCAATGATCTGGACTTCAAAACTGACCGGCTGGCCGGCCAGCGGGTGGTTGAAGTCGAACAAAATCGCGCCGTCCTCGCGCACTTCGATCACCGTGCCGGCGTACTGACCGCGACCGTCTGGGGTGGGGAACTGCACCACATCGCCCTCGGTGTACTGCTGGTGCGGGTCGCCGAGTTGGTTCATGAGCTTGCGCGCCACCCACTGCACCATCTCGGGTTGGCGCTCACCAAAGGCCTCGCCCTCGTCCAGCTCTAGGGTCGTGTGCACGCCCTCCTCCAAGCCCAACAAGCGCCGTTCGATGGCCGGTGACAGCTCACCCGCACCCAAACTCAAGGTGGCTGGCTGGCCATCAAAGGTGTTGATGATGACCTGCCCTTGGGGGCCCGACATGCGGTAGTGCAGGGTCAGGAAAGAGCCTTCTTCGACGTGGGGCATGGTGTGGTGCTGTGGTGAATTCGGGGAAGGCTTGTGCCAAAGCACACGGGGAGTTTTTCCAGAACCCCTCAGCCAAGATTCCCTATTGTAAAAAGTCTGATCCACCACCACAGGAATGCCCATGCAAGCCCTGGTTTCTGGACTGAAAAGCCTGCCCACCGACACCCGCCCCCGAGAAAAACTCTTGCAGCGCGGCGCCAGCGCCTTGAGCGACGCCGAGCTGCTGGCGCTTTTGTTGCGCACCGGCATCAAAGGCAAACACGTCTTGGCCTTGGCCCAAGAGCTCTTGGACGGTTTTGGTGGTGTGGCCGGTTTGCTGCACACCCCGCTGGAGGCCCTGCAGCACACCAAAGGCTTGGGGCCAGCCAAACGCGCCGAGTTGGTGGCGGTGCTCGAGCTCACGCGCCGCGCCTTGACGCAAGAAATGACCCAAGCCCCGGTGTTCGACAGCCCCCAATCGGTCCGACAGTATTTGCAGTTGCAGCTCGGCGCGCGACCGCACGAGGTGTTTGCCGTGCTCTACCTCAACAGCCAAAACCGCTGGCTGGGCTGGGAAGAACTGTTTCGCGGCACGCTGACCCAAACCAGCGTCTACCCGCGCGAAGTGGTTTTGCGCGCCCTGCACCACCAAGCTGCCGCCGTGGTCTTGGCGCACAACCACCCCAGCGGCGTGGCCGAACCCTCGCGTGCCGACGAACTGCTGACACAAACCCTCAAATCGGCCCTGGCCATGGTGGACGTGCGGGTGCTCGACCACTTCATCGTCACCCGAGAACGTGCTGCTTCCATGGCCGAAATGGGCTTGGTCTGAACGCCGTCTTTGAGGCTGGGCCACAATGCCGAGCATGAAAGCCCAATCGCTGGCCGACCTCGCCAACATCCAACGCACCTTGCGCGAACGCGCTGCCGCTCAGGCCGCCGAGCAGCAAGCCGCGCGCGAGAAAGCCTTGGCCGAACAACGCGAGCGCGAGCTGTTCACCCGCACGGTGGGCGCGGTGAGGCCCATCCCCGCCAACGAGCGCCTACTGCACACCCCACCCGCGCCCAGCGCCCAACCCATTCAACGCCGAGCCGACGAACAACGCGTCATGCAAGAGGCCCTGTCGGATGAATTCGATGTCGAGACCTTGTTGCAAACCGACGAACAACTCAGTTTTGCACGACCGGGTGTGGGTGCCGACGTGGTGCGCAAACTGCGCGAAGGGCACTGGAGCATCCAGCGACACATCGACCTGCATGGTCTGCGCACCGATGAGGCGCGTGAAGCCTTGGGGCAGTTTTTGCGTGAAGCCCACCAACAGGGCGTGCGCTGTGTGCGCGTGGTGCACGGCAAAGGCTTGGGCTCACCGGGCCGCACACCCGTGCTCAAAGGTCGCGTGCTGCGCTGGCTGGTCCAAAAACACGAGGTGATGGTGTTCGTTCAGGCCCGTCCCGCCCAAGGTGGCGCGGGCGCACTGTTGGTCTTGCTCAGCGGGGGTTGATCAGTTTTGCGCCGCCCGGCGCAGGGTGGTCATCACGGGCGTGTTGAGCACACCGCGCAAGCCCCACCAACCGGCCATCAAGGCCAAGACTGCCCCGCCCAGCGAGCCGGCCAAAGGCACCCAAATTTGGGGTGTCCAAGCAAATTCAAACACCCAACGCGCCAAAGCCCAACCCACGGCCACAGCCACCACCGAGGCCAAGAAGCCCGCCAGCAAACCCACGCCGAGCAACTCGATGCGCTGAACTTGGCGCAGCAAGGCCGAGCTCGCCCCCACGGCCCTCAAGATGGCAAACTCGCGTTCCCGCTCCCCCCGCGTGGCGGTGATGGCCGTCATCAGGACCACCAAACCCGCAGCCAAAGTAAAGACGAACAAAAACTCCACCGCGGCGATCACCTGACCCAAAACCCGCTGCACTTGCGCCAAGGTTTGGGTCATGTCGACGTGGGTGATGTTGGGGAATTGGCGCACGAGTTGGTTATCAAAACCTTTGACCTCAGGGGCCCGAAACGCGCTGATGTAGGTCAGCGGCACATCGCTCATTTGAGATTGCGTAAAGACCACAAAGAAATTGACCCGCATCGATGCCCAATCGACCTTTCGCACACTGGTGATGCGCGCTTGGACCATTTGCCCTGCGATGTCAAAACCCAAGCGGTCGCCCACGCCCACACCCAGGTCTTTGGCCAGACCCGATTCGATGCTGATGGCGCCGGGTTCGTTGTCCACCCATCGTCCCTCAATCACCTCATTGTGCTCGGGCGCAGTGGCGGTGTGCGACAGGTTGAACTCGCGCTCCACCAAACGCGCCACACGGTCGTCGGTATAGGACTCAGCGTTGACGGCTTGGTCGTTGATGGTGGCCAAACGGCCACGGATCATGGGGTACCAATCGAAACGCTCAACACCGCCGTCGCGCAAGGCCTGCTGAAACGGCTCGCTTTGCTCAGGTTGCACGTTGATGACAAAACGATTCGGTGCGTCGGGCGGTGTGGCGTTGCGCCAACTCGCGATCAGGTCGGTGCGCAACAAGACCAACAACACCAAGGCCAACAGGCCCACCGACAAAGCGCTGATTTGCACCACCGCATAGGCCGGCCGCGCCGACAACTGGCGTGTGGCCAAAACCAAGGCGCGTGGGGCAGTGGCCTCATTGACACTGGCTCGCAACAGGCGAACCGCTGCATACGCCACCCCCGCGAACAGCACCACGGCCAAAGCAAAACCACCCACCGCGATGCTGCCCAAGCGCACATCGCGGCTGGCCACCATCAGCAGCACGGCAAAACCCAACAAGCCCACGCCGATCACACCCAAGGTGGCGGGTTTGATTTGACCGACGTCGCGCCGGATCACACGCAGGGGTGGCACTTGCGCCAACTGCAAGACCGGCGGCAAACCAAAGGCCAACATGAGGGTCATGCCCATACCCAAGCCCAAGGCCACGGGCGTCCAACCCGCCGCAGGCAGGTTCACGCTGACCAAACCCGAAAGCAAGAGCACAAAAGCGTGATGCACCAAAAAACCCAGCAACAAACCCAAGGCACTCGCCACCAAACCCACCAAGCTGAACTCCAACAGGTAAGCGCGGGCCATGGTGGCTTGGGGCACACCCAAGACGCGCAACATGGCGCAGTCGTCCAAATGGCGTTGCGCAAATCCCCGGGCCGCAATGGCCACCGCCACCGCGCACAAGAGCGCCGCCAACAAAGCCACCAAGTTCAAAAACTTCTCGGCGCGACCGAGCGTTCGCTGCATTTCGGGGCGGCCACCCTCGAGCGAATCCAAACGCACGCCCCGCAGACCTTGGGCCTCGATCGTCTGCGCTGCCCAAGCGGTGAAGCGTTCCACCGCCGCCGGTTCACCGGCCACGGCCAAACGGTAGTTCAAACGGCTCGCGGGCTGGACCAAACCGGTGGCGGGGATGTCCTGCTGATGGATCATGACGCGGGGGGCGAAGCTCATGAAACCCGAACCCCGATCGGGCTCGACGACGATCAAACGGGTCACGCGGAATGCGGCATCGCCCAACCACAAGGACTGTCCGAGTTGCAGGTCCAAAGCCAACAACAAGGCCTCATCGACCCAAGCGGTGCCCGGTGCTGGCACCTCACGGGTGGGGGTGTCGACCGCACCCAAGGCATCGGAGACGCGCAACTGACCGCGCAAGGGATAGCGGTCATCGACCGACTTGAGCGAGACCAACTTCGCCGCGCCACCGAGCTCATCGGGCGCACGCGCCATGGTCGGGAAGGTCAGTTGTTGGCTGGTCAAGAGGTCCAGCGACTGGGCCTGCTCCACAAAAGCTGGGGGCGTTGGCGCATCACTGCGCACCACCGCATCGCCACCGATCAGGGCCTTGGCATCACGAGCCAAGCCCCCTTGCAGGCGGTCGGCAAAAAAACCCACCGCACTCAAAGCGGCCACGGCCAAGGCCACCGCCAAGATCAGCAAACGCAACTCACCCGCGCGGGCGTCGCGCCACAAAGCGCGCCAGCCCAAGCCCCAAAAAGAAACCGCGACCGCGCCGTTCATTGCGTGCCAAAAATGCGGTCACCCGCATCACCCAAACCGGGCACGATGTAACCGTGGTCGTTCAGGCCTTGGTCGATCACGGGGGTGTAAATCGGCACCTCAGGGTGGTGGCGATGGAACTGAGCAATGCCTTCGGGACATGCCACCAAACAGCCAAAACGGATGGACTTGGGGTGGGTTTTTTTCAGGCGATCGACCGCCGCCACCGCCGAGTTGCCGGTGGCCAGCATGGGGTCGAGCACGATGACGTCGCGCTCCTCCATGCCTTGGGGCATCTTGAAGTAGTACTCCACAGCCTGCAGCGTTTTGGGGTCGCGAAACAAACCAATGTGCCCCACGCGGGCCGAGGGCACGACCTGCAACATGCCGTCGAGCAAACCGTTGCCCGCGCGCAAAATGGACGCCAGCACGATTTTCTTGCCGTCGATCACCCGCGACTGCATGGTTTGCAAGGGGGTTTCGATGGTGATGGTCTGCATCGGCATGTCGCGCGTGATCTCATACGCCATCAACATGCTGATCTCATTGACCAACTGTCTAAAACTGTTGGTGCTGGTTGCTTTTTGACGCAGCAAGGTCAGCTTGTGTTGAATCAAAGGGTGGTCAAGAACGTGAATCAGAGCGCTCATAACGACTTTCAAAAATCAAAAATAGGTTTTACCAGCGCCAGCCAAAACGGCGCAGCAACACATCGGCCACGAACAAGGGCCCGACCCACAGGTATTGCAGGTCTTCAAAAAAAGAAGGCTTCTTGCCTTCGATGTGGTGACCCACAAACTGGGCAATCCATGCCAGCACAAACGCCGACAAACTGACCCAGCCACGCGCCTCACCCATGGGCCACAGCACCGCCAACACCACCGCAGTCCATAGCGCCATCAAACCCAAGGTGCGCATGCCCAGTCGGGCGTAATACACGCCGCTGGCGAGCAAAAACACGGTCATGAGTGCGGGGTGAACCGTCCACAACAAGCCCACCAAACTGGCCATGATGACCGGCACGGCCACGCAATGGATGGCTTCGTTGCGCGGGTGTTGATGACTCAAGCGGTAATGCGCCAAAAGATCTTCAATTCGCAAGGGTTTGCTCATGCTGCAGCTCCCAATGGATTCAAGTGGTTTTGCTGATGGTGATGGTGGGGAATTTGGCCGAAAAGTCCTTGGCCTTGGCCGCGATGCTCACCGCCACTTGGCGCGCGACTTGGCGATACAACGCCGCCAATTCGCCTTGCGGTTCGGCCACCACCGTGGGCGCACCACCATCGGCCTGCACGCGGATCGACATGGCCAAAGGCAAAGCCCCCAAGTAATCCATGCCGTGTTCGGCCGCCATGCGACGCCCACCGTCTTGGCCAAAGATGTGCTCGGCGTGCCCGCATTGGCTGCACACGTGCACGGCCATGTTTTCCACCACACCCAAAATTGGCACGCCCACTTTTTCGAACATGCGAATGCCTTTGCGGGCATCGAGCAAAGCGATGTCTTGCGGCGTGGTGACGATGACCGCTCCTGTCAAGGGCACGCGTTGCGACAAGGTCAGCTGAATGTCACCCGTGCCCGGCGGCATGTCGACGATCAAATAATCCAAGTCGTGCCAATCGGTTTGGCGCAGCAGTTGCTCCAAAGCCTGTGTGGCCATGGGGCCGCGCCAAATCATGGCGTCGTCGGGCTTGACCAAAAACCCAATCGACATGACCTGCACGCCGTGATTGACCATGGGCTGCATGGTCTTGCCGTCCAAACTTTCGGGGCGGCCGCTCAGGCCCATCATCATGGGCTGGCTCGGGCCGTAAATGTCGGCATCCAACAGGCCGACCCGCGCGCCTTCGGCGGCCAAGGCCAAGGCCAAGTTCGCGGCGGTCGTGCTTTTGCCCACACCGCCTTTGCCCGAAGCCACGGCCACGATGTTCTTCACACCGGGCAAGAGCTGCACGCCGCGCTGCACCGCGTGGGCTTGGACCTTCAGCACAAAATCAATGTTCAGCCCACCCACGCCGGGCAAGAGACGAATCGCGGTCTCCAGGGCTTGGCGCAGCGCGGGCCACAGGCTTTGCGACGGATAAGGCATCGAAACGGTCACGGCCACTTCAGTGCCATGGATGCGCAACGCCTCAACGCTCAAGGGTTTACCGGTGTGAGGATCCAACACCGTTTGTATCTGGGCTCTGAGGGCCTGCTCGGTCAATGCCATGTCCATCCGTTCGAATAAGGTCGATGCCTTGAAGTCTACTGGCGCCACGACACCCACGCCGAACGACGATGCAAGACCCCACCAGCGACTAAAATTGCCGGCTGTCCACACACACCGTTCCTGCCATGTCCACCCCGCGCCAACTCTTCGTCACCACCGCCCTGCCCT
>CAZNWS010000076.1:0-6951 GCA_964576495.1 uncultured Hydrogenophaga sp.
TCGTCGTGTCGTTTTTCGATGGCTTGCTCAAAGCGCTGCACGAACATCAAAGCCCTGACGGCTTGGGCCATGCCGGCCGTGTCCCCTGCCCCGTCCAGGCGCTCAATCGCTTGGACCCAATCGCGCCAAGCCGCCCGAACGGTGGTACTTAAAGCGTCCAAGGCGCTGGCATCATCGGCCTCGTCCAAGGCCTCGCGCCATTCCATTTGTTGCATCAAGAAGGCGCCCGGCATGGCCGTGTTGTCCTCGGCCCGGATCGCCACACCGCGCAACTCGCAGAGGTATGCAGCCCGACTGATGGGGTTCTTCAAACGCTGATAAGCCTCGTTGATGCGCACCGACCATTGCATGGCTTGGCGCTGCTGCTGGGCCGAATCGCTGGCGTGACGATCCGGATGGGCTTGCCGTTGCAGGGCTTTCCAAGCATCGTCCAAAGCCGCCGTGTCCAACGCAAAGCGCTGAGGCAGGTTGAAAATTTCAAAATCGGTGGATTGCAGGTTCATAAAAAGAAGCCGCCCCAACGCGCTGGCGTGGGCGGCCCTCGGGCCCAACAGCGCGCTCAGACTCGAAAGCTCTCACCACAACCGCAGCGGTCACGCTCGTTGGGGTTGTTGAAGCGAAAGCCTTCGTTCAGCCCCTCGCGCACAAAGTCCAGTTGCGTGCCGTCGATGTAGGCCAAGCTCTTGGGGTCGACCAAGACCTTCACGCCGTTGTCTTCGAACACCACGTCCTCGGGGGCGATCTCGTCGGCGTATTCGAGCTTGTAGGCCAAGCCCGAACAACCGGTGGTTTTCACACCCAAGCGAACACCCACACCCTTACCGCGTCGGGTCAGGTAGCGCGTGACGTGGCGTGCGGCGGAGTCAGAGATCGAAATGGACATGGCTGGGGGCGATCGTTCGGTGAAGGGGCGATGCGGTCAGTGGGCGTGTTTTTGGCGGTAGTCGTCCACCGCGGCCTTGATGGCGTCTTCGGCCAAGATGGAGCAGTGGATCTTCACCGGGGGCAAAGCCAACTCTTCGGCGATCTCGCTGTTTTTCAGGGCCGCGGCTTGGTCCAAAGTCTTACCTTTGACCCACTCGGTCACCAAGGACGAGGAGGCAATGGCCGAACCACAACCGTAGGTTTTGAAACGAGCGTCTTCGATCACACCGGTTTGCGGGTTGACCTTGATTTGCAGTTTCATGACGTCGCCACAGGCGGGTGCACCGACCATGCCGGTGCCGACGCTGTCGTCGCCCTTGTCAAAAGAACCGACGTTGCGGGGGTTTTCGTAGTGGTCCACCACTTTGTCTGAATAGGCCATGGTCTTACTCCTTCAATGGGCTGCCCACTGGATGGTGGACAAATCAATGCCGTCTTTGAACATCTCCCACAGGGGAGACAACTCGCGCAACTTGGCCACGTTCTCGGTGATCGTGGCGATGGCGTAATCCACCTCGGCCTCGGTGCTCCAACGGCCCAAGGTCATGCGCAAGCTGCTGTGCGCCAATTCGTCGCTGCGGCCCAAGGCGCGCAACACATAGCTGGTTCCCAAGCTCGCCGAGGTACACGCCGAGCCACTGGAGACGGCCAAACCTTTGATACCCATGATCAGGGACTCGCCTTCGACGTAGTTGAAGCTCATGTTCAAGTTGTGCGGCACGCGCTGGGTGGCGTGGCCGTTGATGAACACCTCTTCAATACCCTGCAAACCGGCCAACAAACGATCATGCAAGGCTTTGATCCGGCGGTTTTCTTCGTGCATCTCGGCCTTGGCGATGCGGTAAGCCTCACCCATACCCACACACTGGTGGGTCGGCAAGGTGCCCGAACGCATGCCACGCTCGTGACCGCCGCCGTGCATTTGCGCCTCCAAGCGCACGCGTGGCTTGCGGCGCACGTACAAAGCACCAATTCCTTTGGGGCCGTAGGTTTTGTGCGAGGTCAAGCTCATGAGATCGACCGGCAAGGTTTGCAAATCGATGTCCACGCGACCTGTGGCTTGCGCGGCATCAACGTGAAAGATCACGCCTTTTTCGCGGCAGACCGCACCCAGTTGGGCAATGTCTTGGATGACACCAATTTCGTTGTTCACGAACATCACCGAGGCCAAGATGGTGTCGGGGCGAATGGCGGCCTTGAAGGCGTCTAGGTCGACCAAACCATCGGCTTGCACATCGAGGTAGGTCACTTCAAAACCTTGGCGCTCAAGCTCACGACAGGTGTCGAGCACGGCCTTGTGTTCGGTTTTGACGGTGATGAGGTGCTTGCCTTTTTCTTGATAGAAATGAGCCGCTCCTTTGATGGCCAGGTTGTTGGACTCGGTGGCACCGCTGGTCCAGACGACTTCGCGCGGGTCAGCACCGATCAAGGCCGCCACCTGTTCGCGGGCAGTCTCCACGGCTTTTTCGGCCTCCCAGCCCCAAGCGTGGCTTCGCGAAGCGGGGTTACCGAAGTGTTCACGCAACCAAGGAATCATGGCATCCACCACCCGTGGATCACAAGGGTTGGTGGCGCTGTAGTCCATGTAAATGGGGAAATGTGGGGTGCTCATGGCAAGCTCTTGGATAAGGGTTATTTGGATAAGGCACTGGCGCCCAAGGCGAACACCGAATTGGGGGCATTGACACGAATGGGCTTGACCACTGGAGGGGTTGAGATGGTTCGTTTGACCATGGGCTGGGCATCGATCACCACACCTTTGGCGTGCTGCTCATCCACCAAAGACTGCAAAGAGACCGAATCCAAGAAATCCACCATCTTGGCGTTGAGCTTCGACCACAGATCGTGCGTCATGCAGCGCTGACCTTCACCCAAACAATTCTCTTTGCCGCCGCATTGGGTGGCATCAAGAGGCTCATCGACGGACACGATGATGTCAGCCACCGTGATATCGCTGGCTTTACGGCCCAGGGTGTAACCGCCGCCAGGGCCACGGGTGGACTCGACCAACTCGTGGCGGCGCAACTTACCGAACAGCTGCTCCAAGTAAGACAAAGAAATGTGTTGTCGCTGGCTGATCGCGGCCAAAGTCACAGGGCCATTGGTTTGACGCAAGGCCAAATCGATCATCGCAGTGACCGCAAAACGGCCTTTGGTGGTGAGTCGCATGGTGAACAGCTCCTGGAAAGTGGACCAAGCCTTTGGGGCTTCGCAACATCGGAAAGACCTTCAAAGTTCAATCCGACTGATTTGGTCGAGTATACCCGAAAAATCCCACTGTTTCAGTCGAGTTCTAACCAATTTTCGAATTTGTCCATGACAAATCAAACCGTGTTGTCGTGTCCGCTGGCACCCAAGACCCGGGCCTTGAGCTGGCCGAGCTGGTCCCGCGTCTGTGCGGCTTTCTCGAACTCCAAATTGCGCGCGTGGTCCATCATGAGTTTTTCTAGGCGCTTGATCTCTCTGGCCAAGTCTCGTTCGTTCATGTCGCCCATCTCGGCCGCGACTTGGCTTTGCGCAGCCAATCGGTCCGCCTCTTTACCCGCTTTTTCGCTGTAAACGCCATCGATGAGGTCTTTGATGCGCTTGTTGATGCTGCGTGGCTCGATGCCATTGGCCAAGTTAAACGCGATTTGTTTGGTGCGCCGGCGTTCGGTCTCGTCCATGGCGCGCTGCATCGAGTCGGTGATGCGGTCGGCGTACAAAATCGCACATCCGTTGAGGTTGCGCGCAGCGCGGCCAATGGTTTGAATCAGGCTGCGCTCGGAACGCAAAAAACCCTCTTTGTCGGCATCCAAAATCGCCACCAAAGAAACCTCGGGGATGTCGATACCCTCTCGCAGCAGGTTGATGCCCACCAGCACATCAAACGCACCCAACCGCAAATCGCGCAAGATTTCTACCCGTTCGACCGTATCCACGTCGCTGTGCACATAACGCACCTTCACGCCGTTTTCGGTCAAGTAGTCGGTGAGTTGTTCGGCCATGCGTTTGGTCAGCGTGGTGATGAGCACACGCTCGCTTTTTTGCACGCGGATTCGGATTTCTTGCAGCACGTCGTCGACTTGGTGAGTGGCCGGACGCACCTCGAGCTTGGGGTCCACCAAACCGGTGGGCCGAACCACCTGCTCCACCACCTGGCCGGCATGGGTTTTTTCGTATTCCGCAGGCGTGGCCGAAACAAAGATGCATTGGCGCATGCGCTGTTCGAACTCGTCGAATTTGAGTGGGCGATTGTCAAGAGCGCTGGGTAAACGAAAACCATATTCCACCAAGGTGGTTTTGCGCGCCCGGTCACCGTTGTACATCCCACCAAACTGGCCAATCAACACGTGGCTTTCGTCCAAAAACATGAGCGCGTCTTTGGGCAAGTAGTCGGTGAGGGTGGACGGCGGCTCGCCGGGCAAACTGCCCGAGAGATGGCGAGAATAGTTTTCAATGCCCTTGCAGTGCCCCACCTCACTGAGCATCTCCAAGTCAAAGCGTGTGCGCTGCTCCAAGCGCTGAGCCTCCACCAGTTTGCCCATGCCCACCAGTTCTTTGAGGCGATCCGACAACTCGGTCTTGATCGACTCCACCGCGCTGAGCACCTGCTCGCGGGGGGTGACGTAATGGCTGCTGGGGTAGACCGTGAAGCGCGGGATTTTTTGACGCACGCGGCCTGTGAGCGGGTCAAAGAGTTGCAAAGACTCGACTTCATCGTCGAACAAATCGATGCGAATGGCCATCTCGGAGTGCTCGGCGGGGAAGACGTCGATGGTGTCCCCGCGCACGCGGAATTTGCCGCGCGAAAAATCCAGATCGTTACGCGCGTATTGCATGCGCACCAGTTGCGCGATGAGGTCGCGCTGGCCAACTTTGTCGCCCGTTCGCAGCGTCATCACCATCTGGTGGTAACTCTCCGGCTTGCCTATGCCGTAAATGGCCGAGACCGTGGCCACGATGATGACATCGCGCCGCTCCAAAATGCTCTTGGTGCAAGATAAACGCATCTGCTCGATGTGCTCGTTGATGGCGCTGTCTTTTTCAATGAACAAATCGCGCTGCGGCACATAGGCCTCGGGCTGGTAGTAGTCGTAATAACTGACGAAATATTCCACCGCATTTTTGGGGAAAAACTCGCGGAACTCGCTGTAGAGCTGCGCGGCCAAGGTTTTGTTGGGCGCAAACACAATGGCCGGACGACCCAATCGAGCGATCACATTGGCCATGGTGAAAGTTTTACCCGATCCCGTCACACCCAAGAGGGTTTGAAACACCTCACCGTCGCGCACGCCTTCGACCAACTGCTCGATGGCCGTGGGCTGATCACCGGCGGGGGGATACGGCATGAACAACTCAAACGGCGAATCCGCAAAGGACACAATTTCGCCTTCGAGTGGGGCTGCAGCAACTTCAATGGGTTCGGTCATGGCGAGGGCCTAGGGGCCGTTAAAATCAGGGATAACCCGAAAGCCTAACCGAGGATCGGGTTTCCCGCCACCCATGAACCCTCAAGGACTTTCCATGTCTCTGTTTTCTGCCGTCGAAATGGCCCCCCGCGACCCAATTCTGGGTCTGAACGAACAATTCAACGCCGACACCCACCCCAGCAAAGTCAACTTGGGCGTGGGCGTGTATTTCGACGACAACGGCAAACTGCCGCTGCTCAAGTGCGTACAAACCGCCGAAGCCACCCTGATGGCCAAGCCCACCCCACGCGGTTACTTGCCCATCGACGGCATTGCCGCTTACGACGCTGCCGTCAAAGGCTTGGTGTTTGGTGCTGAATCCGAAGTCGTAAAAAGCGGCCGCGTGGCCACTGTGCAAGCCATTGGCGGCACCGGCGGACTGAAGATTGGTGCGGACTTTCTGAAAAAACTCAGCCCCAACGCCAAGGTCTTGATCTCCGACCCCAGCTGGGAAAACCACCGCGCCCTCTTCACCAACGCGGGCTTCACCGTCGACACCTACCCCTACTTCGACCCGTCCGCCAATGGCGGCTTGGGTGGCATCAACTTCACCGGCATGTTGGCTGCGCTCAACGCCGCCGCGCCTGGCAGCATCGTGCTCTTGCACGCTTGCTGCCACAACCCCACCGGCTACGACATCAGCCCCGAACAGTGGGACCAGGTCATCGCCGTGGTCAAGGCCAAAGGCCTGACCGCCTTCTTGGACATGGCCTACCAAGGCTTTGGCTACGGCATCGCCGAAGACGGCGCCGTGATCGCCAAGTTCGTGGCCGCTGGCCTGAACATCTTTGTGTCCACCAGCTTCTCCAAGAGCTTCAGCCTGTACGGCGAGCGCGTGGGCGCCCTGAGCGTCGTGGGGTCGAGCAAAGAAGAAACCGACCGCGTGCTGAGCCAGCTCAAGATCGCCATTCGCACCAACTACTCCAACCCGCCCACACACGGTGGAGCGATTGTGGCGGCGGTGCTGGGTAACCCCGAGTTGCGCGCCATGTGGGAAGCCGAATTGGGCGACATGCGCGTGCGCATCAAAGCCATGCGCCAAAAGCTGGTCGACGGTCTCAAGGCCGCTGGTGTGACCAAGGACATGAGCTTCATCACCACCCAGATCGGCATGTTCAGCTATTCGGGCCTGAGCAAAGACCAAATGGTGCGCCTGCGCACCGAATTTGGCGTGTACGGCACGGACACCGGCCGCATGTGCGTGGCCGCACTGAACAGCAAAAACATCGACCACGTTTGTCAAGCCATCGCAAAAGTCGTTTGAGATGGATCGAGAGCAAATCAAGATTTAACTCTTAAGCGGTGTTTTGAAACTGGCTTTTACCTGCGTCACGATTTAGAATTGCAACACAAGTCGTTGTGGCAACTAGAAAAAGTTGTCAATCATTACTTTTGTGTGATAAAACCCTAATCATGACAGTAGTAGCACTTTTGGGACGCAAAGGTGGCAGCGGAAAAAGTACGCTGTCCACCAACATTGCCGCTTGGTGTGCCCGCAATGGGCACCAAGTGATGTTGGGCGACGTCGACCGTCAGCAATCGGTACGCAGTTGGCTACAGCGACGCAGTGCACAGG
>CAZNWS010000077.1:0-6902 GCA_964576495.1 uncultured Hydrogenophaga sp.
ACACCACGACTGTGGCGGCGCCACCGCCTTTGCCTTGCCCACGACCACCGACCCGGTGGAGGCCTTGCTCAACCGCACCTGGCGCCCGACTTTGTCGGTGACCGGTGCACAAGGCTTCCCGGCTTTACAAGACGCCGGCAACGTGCTGCGGCCCTACACCGCGTTCAAGCTGAGCTTGCGCTTGCCGCCTCTGGTGGACGCCGCTCAAGCGGTGCAACAACTCAAAACACTGCTCGAAGACAACGCGCCTTACCAAGCCAAAGTCACCTTCACGCCCGCGGGTGCGGCCAGCGGTTGGAACGCGCCGAGCACCAGCGATTGGTTTGAGACGGCGCTGCAAAGCGCCTCACAAGCCCACTTCGGTGCGGCTTGCGGGACCATCGGTCAAGGCGGCACCATTCCCTTGATGAACATGCTCAGCCAAGGTTTCCCCCAGGCGCAAATGATGGTGTGTGGCGTGCTCGGCCCCAAGAGCAATGCGCACGGACCGAACGAGTTTTTGCACCTTGATTACGCCCGCCGTTTGACCGCTTCGGTGGCCGAGGTCGTGGCGCGGATGCCGTGAGTGTGCTGACCGCCACGCTGGGAGACTTCACCGCCGAAGACGGCACACGCCTGACCACTTACCGGTGGCCAGCACCCGAGCAGGCGCTGCGTGCGCGGGTGACCTTGATCCATGGCTTGGGTGAACACGCAGGCCGCTATGAAGCTCTTGCCCAGCGCTTGCGTGCCCAAGGCTTTGAGGTGTGGGCACACGACCACCGTGGACACGGCCGATCGGATGGTGCCCACGGCGTCTTGCCACACACGGCGGCGCTGATCGACGACGCAGCCGCGGTGTTGCGCCACACACAAGCCATCGATGATGGTTTGCCTTGCGTGGTCTTGGGTCACAGCATGGGCGGTTTGGTGGCCGCGGCTTTGGTAGCTCGCGGCACCGAACGCGTGGATGGTTTGATATTGTCTTCGCCCGCACTGGCCTTGGCTTTGTCGTGGCCACAGCAGCGCTTGCTGGCGTTCATGCACCGCTGGGCGCCCGACGTGACGATCGGCAATGGTTTGCACCCCGAACGTTTGTCGCACGACCCGGCGGCGGTGGCGGCTTATGTGAACGATCCCCTCGTGCACAGCCAAGTGTCTGCGCGTCTCATCCACGGCATGCTCGACCACGCGCCGGGCGTATTCTCAGCGGCTTCGCATTGGCGCATACCCACTTTGCTGATGTTCGCAGGTGACGATACTTTGGTTGACCCTGAGGGCAGCCGCCGTTGGGCCCGCGCCGTGCCAGCGTCCATGCTGCAAGCCCAAGAGTTCCCGGGCCTGTACCACGAGATCTTCAACGAGACACCTGAGTTGGCCGCGCCAGTGTGGGCGCGCCTGAACGATTGGCTTAAGGCGTTTTGACGCGCACCGCGGCCAGCCAGACCAAGGCTGCGCCGGTCATGGCCAATGGCAACAAGGAACCGATGTTGAGCCAAGCCCAACCTTGGGTGGTGACCAGCGCGCCCGAGGCAAACGAGGTCACCGCCATGGTGGCAAACACAAAAAAGTTGATCGCGCCTTGGGCGCGGTCTTTTTCTTCGGGTGCATAGGCTTGCAGCGACAGCGTGGTGCTGCCGGTGAACAAGAAATTCCAGCCCACGCCCAACAAAAACAAGGCAACCAAAAACTGGTGCAAGTTCACGCCGGAGAGCGCAATGGCCACGCACAGCACGTTGAGCGCCACGCCCCCACCCATGATGGTGAGCACGCCAAAGCGTTTGATCAGGTGGCCGGTGAAAAAGCCTGGCGCGAACATGCCGATCACGTGCCATTCCAACACCAAGGCCGCATCGTTAAATTCAAAGCCGCAGACTTGCATGGCCAAGGGGGTGGCGGCCATGAGCAGGTTCATCACGCCGTAGCCCAGGGCCGCGCCCGCCGTGGCCACGATGAACACCGGTTGGCGCATGATGACCGACATCGGCCGGCCGGTGGACGCGCCAGCCTTTTTGGGTGGCAAGGGAGGAAAGCGCAGAAAAGCCATGAGGACCATGGACACCAGCGCCACCACCGCCAGCGACAGGTAGGCACCGGCAAACGGCACGTCCAACAGGTTGCGTGTGCGCGAGGCCAGGTTGGGACCTAAGACCGCACCCACCAGCCCGCCGGCCAGCACCAGCGACACCGCTTTTTCGCGGAACTCGGGCTGCGACAACTCGGCGGCCGCAAAGCGGTAGAGCTGGCCGTTGGCGCTGTAGTAACCGGCGATCACAGTGGCCGTGACCAGCAACCAGAAGTTGCCGGCCATGGCCGCCCAGTAACACAGCAGGGCCGATCCCAAAGCCACGGCCAAGCCGATTTGGAATGAGGCTTGGCGGCCAAAAGCCGACTGTGTGCGCGCCACGAGCGGTGTGGACAACGCACCGCCCACCACATAACCCATGACCGGTAGCGTGGCCATCCAGCCCAGTGGCGCCAAGCTCAGCCCCACCAAACCGTTGATTGCAATGAAGACCACGTTGTTGGTCAGGAACAGGCCTTGTGCGGCGGCCAGCAGCCAGAGGTTTTTATTCATAAGTCGCTGTTTATACTGCGTGGGCCAGCACCAGTGCAGCCAAGGCCGCAGTCTCGGCACGCAAAACCCGTTCGCCTAGGGTCACGGGTAACCAGCCACTGTCCCGAGCTTGGGCATCTTCGTTCGGGCTGAGGCCACCTTCGGGACCGCTCAAAAAGTGCACGGGTGTGTTGGCGGGGTGTTCGGCCAAGACTTGGGCCAATGGCCGTGTGTCTTCCGCCAACGACAGGACCAGCCGCAGGCCGGTGCGCGGTGCATGGAGTATGGCGGCCCATTCGTTCACTGGGGCCACCACAGGCACGCGGTTGCGACCGCACTGCTCACACGCGGCCACGGCCACCGATTGCCAGTGGGCTTGTTTTTTTTGAGCACGCTCACCGCTCAAGCGCAGCACGCTGTGCGCGGTGTGCAAGGGCTCGATGGCGTGAACGCCGAGTTCGGTGGCTTTTTCCACCAGCCAGTCCATGCGGTCGTTGGCGGGCATGCCCACTACCAGCTTCACTGGCCGTGGCGATTCGCATTCCAGCGCCTCAAAGTGGTCCACCCGCACCTGCACATCGCTGCGGCCCATGTGGATGACGGTGGCTTGCCATTGACCGCCCTCGCCGTTGAACAAGGTGATGGTGTGGCCCGGCTGGTGGCGCAACACCTGCACATGACGTGCCGTGCCAGGGGGCAGCGTCAGCTCGGTGCCGGCGCTCAGCGGCAAAGGGCAGTGGTATCGGGGCATGCGCGCCTTAAACCCGACCGAAGGCGTAGCCACTGGCGGCTTCAAAACCTTCGATCTCGTCGATCAGTTTGAGCAGCGGCCCCAATGCGCGGTATCGGTGCGCGGTGGAACGGATGTAGTGGATGAAACGCGGCGCGTCGGCCAAGTACTTGGGCTTGCCATCGCGCAGCGTCAGTCGCGCAAATATGCCCGCGACTTTGAGGTGGCGCTGCAGGCCCATCCACTCCACCGCGCGGTAGAACGCGCCGAAGTCGCTGTGCCAGTCTTCAAAGTCCAAAAGGCCGGTCTTGCGCGCCTTCTCCCAATAGCGGACGGTCACGTCGATGACGAAGTCTTCTTCCCACGTCAGGAAGGCGTCGCGCATCAGGCTGGCGATGTCGTAGGTGATGGGGCCGTAGAGCGCGTCTTGGAAGTCCAGCACCCCCAGCTGTTGTGCGGGCGTGGAGCCCGGTTGGCGTGGCAGCATCAGGTTGCGCGGCATGAAGTCGCGGTGCACATAGACCTTGGGACCGATGAGGTTGTGCGCCACGATGTCGTCAAAAGCGCGTTGCAAGGTGAGGCTTTGCGCATCGTTGAGGGTGATGCCTTTGTGTTGGGCCAAGTACCAATCGGGAAAGAGTTGGACTTCGCGGCGCAGCACGGCTTCGTCGTAAGCGGGCAGCACGCCGGGCTTGGAGGCCAGTTGCCAAGCCAACAAGCTGTCGGTGGCGGCCATGTATTGGGCGTGGTTGGCCTGTGGGTGGTCGCGGTCGATGCGCTCCATCATGGTGTGTTCGCCCAGGTCGCTCATCAGCATGAAACCATTGGGCTCGTCCCAAGCCAGGATTTCGGGCACCAACAGACCGGCTTGACGCAGCAAAGCGGCGATGTCCACGAAGGGACGGCAATTCTCATGGGCTGGCGGGGCGTCCATGATGATCAGGCTGTGGCCTTGCTGGTGGTTGATGCGCAAGTAGCGGCGAAAGCTGGCGTCGGCCGAGGCGGGGCGCAAGCTGCTCACCACCAAGCCGTGTTGGGCCGACTGGTTTTGCAACCATTGGCCAAATACCTGTTCACGCTCAGGGTCGGTCCACAACACAGGGCTTGGCGAAGGATTCATGGGGCTTGGCGAGTAGAGGAAGCGGCAAAGCGTACCGCGGCGCAGGCATAGGATAATGTTTGCAGATTTTACAAACCGTTGGCCACTCGATATGAATTCTGAGTTCGATCAAGATCGCCCCGCTCGCTGTCTGTTGCTACAGCGTCGATGGACAACTGTCGCCGTTTCATCGTTGTGCTTCGCATGGGCCACGACGGTTTGCGCAGACGACGGTGTGTTGGAACTCAAGCCTTCGTTGATGATGGCGCCTAAATTGAGTGACGCTGCAATGAGCGATGCGCCCACGTTTGTGACTGGGCAAAGGGTCGAGGGCCAGTCTGGCCAAAACGTGGATATTCAAGGCTCAGCCACCTTGCGCCGACACGATGTGGTCATCGATGCCGACCGATTGGAGTATGTGAACTCCACGGGACAAGCGCGCGCCAGCGGTAACGTCCTGCTCAACCGCATGGGCGACCGCTTTGTGGGTGAAGAATTGACTTACAACACCGAAACCAGCCGCGGTGTCTTTTTAAAGCCGCAATTCAATTTGTTGGCCAATGAAGTCAAGGGCGATGCCTCAAAGATTGAGTTCACCGATCGCGAGCACACCATTGCGCAGCAAGTTCGGTATTCCACCTGTCCACGACCGCCGGGTGAGCATTGGCTTCCAGATTGGATGCTGCGCAGTGATCGTGTAGAGCTTGATCATGTCGAGGAGGTTGGTGAGGCCTATGGTGCTGTGTTGGAATTCAAAGGGGTGCCGTTATTGGGCAGCCCTTATTTGACGTTTCCTATCAGCAACAAACGCAAATCGGGTTTGTTGCCCCCCACATTGAACGCCGACAACATCAACGGTGCTGAGGTGACACTGCCTTGGTATTGGAACATCGCCCCCGATCAAGATGCGACGTTTTATCCAACGCTCATGACTGAGCGAGGGATCGACTATGGTGCCGAATACCGATACAAAACATCGGCATCGGATGGCACGATTCGGGGTGCATTCATGCCCAATGATCGTTTGCGTGACAATGAGGACCGCTGGGCGATTTCTTACCAACATGCGCAACGACTGCCTTGGGATGACGCGTTGGCGCAGACGGGTTTGGGCGGAGAGGCTCGAATGCGTTTGAACCTCAACCGAGTTGGAGACGACAACTATTGGCGCGATTTCCCTCGTGGCACCACATCGTTGACCACCCGTTTGCTCAACAACGAGGCAGAAGTGACTTGGGCCGGTGGGCCTTGGCAGTTCAGTGCGCTGACCAATCAGTGGCAAACCCTGCAAGTGCCAGAAGCGGTGATTTCGGAGCCGTTTGACCGCATACCTTCCTTGGCCCTGAGGTACAACCCCAGCGCTTTGAGTTGGCTGGGATTGAACGACTGGAACTGGTCTGTTCAAACCGAATGGACCCAGTTTGAACGCGACATGGCGGCAGGGGTTTCCGATGAAAACAACGGCTCTAGGGGCGTTTTTGTTACCCAGGTGACTCGAGATTGGACGGCGCCAGGTTGGTTTGTGAAGTCCAAATTTCAGTGGCATTCATCACAATATTCGCTCGACCAAATCAACCCATTGGGTGAGCGTCACTACAGCAAATCCATTCCAACCGTCAGCGCCGACACTGGGCTCATTTTTGAGCGAGATTTTGATTGGCTGGGCCAATCACACCAGCAAACTTTGGAGCCGCGAATGTTTTGGACGTGGACACCATTTGAAGTCCAAAACAACCCTGTATACGACACGGCTTTCAAAGAGTTCAACATGAGCTCGTTGTTCAGCGAGAACCTGTGGGGTGGTCATGACCGCCTTTCTGATACGCGTGCGGTGACGGCTGGTTTGACCAGCCGTTGGTTGCGTGCATCCGACGGAGGAGAGTGGGCCCGATTGGGTCTTGCGCAACGTTTGACCCTGGCCGACTGTGTCGGGGAAGTGGGTTGCCCCCAAGAAGAATCCGAAGTGCGTAGCGATGTATTGGTTGATGGCAATTTGCGTTTGGCCGATCGCTGGGCCATGGACTTTTCAGCACAGCTGAACAACAAAGCCCAGTTTGCTCGCCGGGCGGTCACATCTTTGCGGTATTCGCCCAGCAATTACAGAACGGTCAGTCTTGCGCTCAGGACGCTGAAGTCAACGGCCGATGTCGAGCAAACCGAATTTGTGGACTTGGGTTGGCAATGGCCTGTGAGTGATCTTTGGGGTGCAGATGCTCAAGATCAAGGACCGGGTCGAGGTTTGGGTGTGGGCCGTTGGTATTCCGTGGGCAGGGTCAATTACAGTGTGGCCGACCGATCGGTGATTGACTTGGTGGCGGGTTTTGAATACGACGGCGGCTGTTGGGTGGGCCGGTTCGTGACTTCTCAGCTGCAACGGGGCTCGGAACAAAAAAACATCAGTTATATGTTTCAACTCGAGTTTGTGGGTTTTTCCCGTTTGGGTGTGAGTCCCTTGCAAACGTTGCGCGCAAGCGTACCGCGCTACCAATACTTGCGTGAGCAGGTCAATCCACCGAGCCGATTCCAACAATATGACT
>CAZNWS010000078.1:0-4039 GCA_964576495.1 uncultured Hydrogenophaga sp.
CTTCGATGTCGTCGATCGGGTCGACCTTGTTGGCCACGTGGATGACGTTGGGGTCTTCGAAGCAGCGCACCACGTTGACGATGGCGTCGGTTTCGCGGATGTGGGCCAAAAACTTGTTGCCCAAGCCTTCACCGGTGCTGGCACCGGCGACCAAGCCGGCGATGTCCACGAATTCCACGATGGCGGGCACGATGCGCTCGGGCGTGATGATCTCGGCCAACTGCTGCAAGCGCGGGTCGGGCACCTCGACGACGCCGGTGTTGGGCTCGATGGTGCAAAAGGGGTAGTTCTCGGCCGCGATACCGGCTTTGGTCAGGGCGTTGAAGAGGGTGGACTTGCCCACGTTGGGCAAACCCACGATGCCGCATTGGAGGCTCATGGCGGGGCTTTCTGGATCTGGGGGAAAGCCGCCATTCTAAAGGCGCGGCCCTCAGTCGAAGCGCCAGTCGCCTTGCACGCCCTGCCCCACGCGCAAGACCTCGCCGGCGCCGGCGCGCACCACGGCGTTCATGCCAAAGGTGATGGCGCCCTTTTGCTGCAGGTCCACCCGGTAGGTTTGCAAAGTGTCGCCCACGAAGGGGCTGACCAGCGCGGTGTCGGGGTCGATGTTGGGGATGGGACAGCGACCGCAAGGCTTGACGGCTTCCAAGGTCGCCCCGCCCGCGTCGGTGTTCACCGTGAAGGCACCCACGCGATCTTCGTCGTGGGCTTCGATCCCAGCCAAGACGATGTTGGGGCGAAAGCGGCGCTGGTCCACCGGGGCGTGACCGGCTGGGGTCAAACGGGTGTTGAGCCCGTCCAAGGACGCTTCGCTGGTCACGAGCACGGCAAAGCCATCGGCGAATTGGGTCGTGGCCTCGCGCTCGCCCGTCCAACGCCGGTCGCTCACGCGACGCCCCTGTGGGTCAAAACGGACCAAACGCAATCGCCCCAGGGCCGGGTCGCCTTGGGGGTTGAGGCATTGGGTGAACCAGTCCGCAGCCGCCTCGCCCATGTCGTGCGCGGCCACCTCGTCGTCCCACACGCGCACGCGCAGCGCCTCGGCCGCCGATGCGCCCTCCACGCTCAATTCCCGTATACCGGGGGCGCGCACCACGAGTTGGCCCATGGCGGTGACGGTGGGCTGTATCAAGGCCATGCGCGGGCATTCGCGCTGGCTCACGAAGTCGCCGTGCGCATCGACCACCATCCATGACCGGTCATACAAAAGGCCATCGTCGGTGAGCTCGGCTTGGGTCAAGGACACACCTGCACACGACTTGATGGGGTAAACCCAGAGTTGGGCGATGGTGGCTTGGAAACGATCGGACATGGGCATCGGTGCCTCTGGTGAAAAGGGCGTTGTGTGGTGATGCTTCAGCACCCCTGCGTTGCATTGTCACCTGCTCCTAAAATGGATTCATGAACGTTTCTCAAAACCCACCCTCCAGCGGTCGACGTTTCGATGTGGTCGTGCGCGGCAGTGGCATCGTGGGTCAAAGCTTGGCCTTGTTGCTGGCGCAAGACCGTTTGCGCGTGGCCTTGGTGGGCCCTTCCACCCCGACCGAACATACCGATGTGCGCGCCTACGCGCTCAACGGCACCTCCCGCCAATTGTTGGAATCCCTGCGCGCTTGGCCCAACGATGGGGTCAGCGCCACGCCCATCAGTGCCATGAGGGTTCACGCCGATGCCGGTGGACGTTTGGGTTTTGATGCGCACGAACAAGGCACCGATGCGCTGGGTTGGATCGTGGATGTACCGCATCTCGAAGCGCAATTGGCGCAGGCCGTGTCGTTTCAAGGCGGCATTGAGCGGCTCAGCGAAGCCCCCAGCGCGCCCTTGACCGTGATCTGTGAAGGCAAACGCAGCAGCACCCGGGCTGCTGTCGGCTTGGACTTCAAAGTCAAACCCTACGGCCACCAAGCTTTGGCCGCGCGGCTGACGCTTGAGCAAGCCCACGGCGGTGTGGCACATCAGTGGTTTGGCGATGGTGAAATCATGGCCTTGTTGCCCATGGGCGGCCCCGATGGCCGCACCGTGGCCTTGGTGTGGTCAGCCCCGGCCGAACGCACCAAGGCGCGCATGGCTTCGGGCGAGTGGTTGGCTGAGGTGCAGGCACGCAGCGCCGATGCGTTGGGTCAATTGGGTGTGGACAGCCCCGCGCAAGCGTGGCCCCTGGAACTCTCCACCGCCGACCGTTGGTTGGCCCAAACGCCATCGGGCACGGTGGCTTTGGCGGGCGATGCCGCCCACGCCATGCACCCTTTGGCCGGTCAAGGCCTGAACTTGGGTTTGGCCGATGTGGTCGAACTTGCCCGTGTGCTGCGCGAGCGCGAATACTGGCGTCCTTTGGGCGATTGGCGTTTGTTGCGGCGCTACGAACGCGCCCGCGCCGCCGATGTCCAAGCCATGGCCTGGGTCACCGATGGTTTATTCGCTTTGTTTGACCACACCGATGGGCGCATTCAAGCCCTGCGCAATTGGGGCATCCAACAATTCGACCGCAGCGGCCCATTCAAACACTGGATGGCCCAACAAGCCATGGGCACCACCTAATCTGAAAGCACCCGAGATCCATGATGCACCCCCGAACCCTCTTGTTGGCCTTGGCCGTGTTGAGCAGTGCGGCCTTGGCCCAAGAAGCCCCCATTCGCAAAAACCTCACACAACGCCTGCCTTCGCTGCCGGCCATCGACAGCGTGACGCCCACACCCATGAAGGGCTTGTACGAGGTTCGCCTCAACGGCACCGAGCTGATGTACAGCGACGCCAACGGTGATTTCATTTTGTGGCAAGGCGATTTGATCGACACTCGCCAGCGTGTGAACCTGACGGAAGCACGCATCCAACAACTCACCGCCATCGCCTTCAAAGACCTGCCGCTCAAAGACGCCGTGGTCACCGTGCGGGGCAACGGTTCGCGCAAGATCGCGGTCTTCAGCGATCCCAACTGTGGCTTTTGCAAACGCTTGGAGCGTGACCTGCTCAAAATCAACGACGTGACCATCTACACCTTTGTGGTGGCCATGTTGGGACCCGACTCGCAAACCAAAGCGCGCAACATTTGGTGTGCAGCCAAACCCGCCGAGGTCTACACCGACTGGATGCTCGATGGCCAAACACCGCCCACCCAGAGCTGCGACACCGCGGCCTTGACGCGCAACATGGCCTTCGCGCAAAAACACCGCATCAACGGCACCCCCACCAGCTTCTTGGCCGACGGCACCCGCATCGCCGGGGCCGACATCAAGGCCATTGAACGTGGCTTGGCCGCCCAGAAATGACCCGCACCGCCATCGCTTATGACGTGGCGGTGTTGCACCCGCACAGCCACCTCTTTGCCGTCACGCTGCGCGTGGCACAACCTGCGCCTGAGCAGGTGTTGAGCTTGCCTGTGTGGATTCCGGGCAGTTACATGGTGCGCGAATTTTCGCAACACCTGCAGGGCCTGCGCGCCGAACAAGGCGGTCAAGCCTGCGCGGTGCGCCAGCTCAACAAACACCAATGGCAAGTGAGATGCGACCCCACACAGCCCTTGGTGGTGCAGCACGAGGTTTACGCCTTGGACGCTTCGGTGCGCATGGCATGGCTCGACGCCCAGCGCGGGTTTTTCAACGGCACCAGTCTGTGCCTGCGGGTGATCGGTCAAACCGATTGTCCCCACCAACTGCGCTTGGTCGACAACGAACACACCAAGGCCTGGTCGGCCATCACCGGTTTGCGCGCCGAGCAAACCAACGATCGAGGCTGGGGCACTTACATCGCCCAAGACTACGACGAGTTGGTCGACTGTCCCGTGGAGATGGGTGCGTTTTGGCGCGGTGACTTTGTGGCGCGCGGCGTGCCGCACACCTTTGTGGTCAGTGGCGCAGGCGCTTTTGATGGCGCGCGTTTGCTGGCCGATACCCAACGCATTTGCGAGACCGAGATCGACTTTTGGCATGGCGCTGATGCGCCGCCGCGCAGCGCGCCGTTTGAACGCTACGTCTTCATGCTCAACACCACCGCCGACGGTTACGGCGGCTTGGAGCACCGCAACTCCACCGCCCTGATCGCA
>CAZNWS010000078.1:4049-6801 GCA_964576495.1 uncultured Hydrogenophaga sp.
GCTCTCGACGCCACCGTGGCGGCGGCGAGCAACGCCCTGATCGCACAGCGCAACGACCTGCCAGCGCTCAGCGAATCACCCGCCACCGCGCTCAAAGCCACCGACGGCTACACCACCTTGCTTGGCCTCATCAGCCATGAGTACTTCCACACCTGGAACGTCAAGCGCTTGCGTCCCAGCGAACTCACCAAGATCGACTACGACCGCGAAAACCACAGCGAACTCTTGTGGTGGTTCGAAGGCTTCACGAGTTACTACGACGACCTGATCCTGTGCCGCGCGAGGCTGATCAGCGATGAGGTGTATTTGCAATTGGTGGCCAAGCACCACAACCAAGTCTTGCAAACGCCCGGGCGTTTCTTACAAAGCGTGGCCCAAGCGAGCTTTGATGCTTGGACCAAGTACTACCGCATGGGCGAGAACACGCCCAACGCCACGGTGAGTTACTACACCAAGGGCGCGTTGCTGGCCCTGTGTTTGGACCTGAGCTTGCGCAAGGAAGGCCGAACCACCTTGGACGCAGTGGTGCAGTCGCTGTGGCGCAGCAGCCAAGGCGGGCCCATCAGCGAAGCCGACATTGAACAAACCCTGCTCACCCTCTCGGGCCGATCGTGGCACACCGAGCTGCAAGCTTGGGTGCACGGCACCGAGGATTTGCCGGTGATCGCTTGTTTGGAACACCACGGGGTGAGCGTGAGCCACGACAGTGCACCCATGGCCCAACAACTCGGTGTGCGCGTGAGCGAGAGCGGCGGCGCGGTACGGCTCAAAACCGTGCTGCGTGGCGGCGCGGCCGAAGCCGCTGGCATGGCCGCGGGCGACGAATGGCTGGGGGTGGAGCTGCCCGCCCAAGGCGATCTGCCTGCCGAATCGTGGCGCTTGAACGCGCTGGAGACCTTGCCTCGCTGGCTGGGCCCGCGCACCGATTTCACCGCCCTCATCCACCGCGACCAGCGCTTGCTGCGCTGCCCTGTGCGCTTGCGTCGCGCAGAGCGCGTCGTGCGCTTGACCCCTCACAACCCCGCCGCACTCGAGCCTTGGCTCCAGCTTTCAACCAACCAGGAGACCCCATGACCACCACCCCCGAAACGATTTTGGTCCGCACCGAAGGCCGCGTGGGCATCGTCACGCTCAACCGCCCCAAAGCGCTCAACGCGCTCAACGGCCAGCTGATGGACGAACTCGGTGCGGCGCTGCAAGCCTTTGACGCCGACCCCGAGATCGGCTGCATGATCATCACCGGCAGCGAAAAAGCCTTTGCCGCCGGCGCCGACATTGGGGCGATGGCCACCTACAGCTTTGCCGATGTGTACGGCCAAGACTTCATCACCCGCAACTGGGAAACCATCCGCGGCGTGCGCAAGCCCGTGATCGCCGCGGTCAGCGGTTTCGCCTTGGGCGGTGGCTGCGAGCTGGCCATGATGTGCGACTTCATCATCGCCGCCGACAACGCCAAATTTGGTCAACCCGAGATCAAGCTGGGCATCATCCCCGGCGCCGGTGGCACCCAACGTTTGCCGCGCGCAGTAGGCAAGAGCAAGGCGATGGACCTGGTGCTGACCGGTCGCATGATGGACGCCACGGAGGCCGAACGCGCTGGGCTGGTCAGCCGCGTGGTGCCACTGGACAAGCTGATGGACGAAGCCTTGGGCGCTGCACTCACGATTTGTGGTTTTGGTCTGCCCAGCGTGATGGCCGCCAAGGAAGCGGTCAACCGGGCGTTTGAAGGTGGTTTGTCCGACGGTGTGATGTTCGAGCGCCGCTTGTTCCACGCGCTGTTTGCCACCGAAGACCAAAAAGAAGGCATGGACGCTTTTGTGAACAAACGCCCGGCGGTCTTCAAACACCGCTGAGGCCCCGGGCCGCCGAGTCAGCGGCCCAAAAAGTGGCTATAATCCTGCCTGCTGGTGATATAGCTCAGTTGGTTAGAGCGCAGCATTCATAATGCTGATGTCGGTGGTTCAAATCCACCTATCACCACCACTTTCAAGCCCTTGTGCCGCTCGGCCCAAGGGCTTTTTCACAGCCACTGGATACACACCAGACACCGCTGAGCGAGCCATGACCAAAAAAGTTTTCATCAAGACCTTCGGCTGCCAAATGAACGAGTACGACTCGGACAAGATGGCCGACGTGCTGGGCGCCGCCCAAGGCTACGAACCCACCCAAGACGTCGAAGAGGCCGACCTCATCCTCTTCAACACCTGCTCGGTGCGCGAAAAAGCGCAAGAAAAGGTGTTCTCCGATTTGGGCCGTGTCAAACACCTGAAGGAAAAAGGCGTGCTCATCGGCGTGGGCGGTTGTGTGGCCAGCCAAGAAGGTGAAGAGATCATCAAGCGTGCGCCCTATGTGGACGTGGTCTTTGGCCCGCAAACCCTGCACCGCTTGCCCGACTTGCTGCGCCAGCGCCAAGCGCGCCAACAACCGCAAGTCGACATCAGCTTTCCCGAGATCGAAAAATTCGATCACCTGCCCCCCGCGCGGGTGGAGGGTGCCTCGGCCTTTGTGTCCATCATGGAAGGTTGCAGCAAGTACTGCAGCTACTGCGTGGTGCCCTACACGCGGGGCGACGAGTTCAGCCGCCCTTTTGAAGAGGTGCTGATCGAAGTGGCCGGTTTGGCCGACCAAGGCGTCAAGGAAGTGACCCTGCTCGGGCAAAACGTCAACGCCTACCGAGGCGCCATGGGCCAGACGGCCGAGGTGGCCGACTTTGCTTTGCTGCTCGAGTACGTGGCCGACATCCCCGGCATCG
>CAZNWS010000079.1:0-3360 GCA_964576495.1 uncultured Hydrogenophaga sp.
ATGTCTTCGCTCACCGCCGTGGTGTTGGCTGCGTTCGCGGCGTACACCGGCGCTTGGTATCTCGGACTGTTCGAGGGTAATTTCGCGTTGCTGCTCTTACTGGCCGTGATCGTCACTGGCATTTATTGGGTCCTAGAGAAGTTGTACTTCTTGCCTGAACGTCGCCGCGCCGCCGACCGTGCCGATGCGGCTCAAGCCCAGCGCATCGCCGACTTGGCCCGTCAAGGCATCACCCAAGTCGACACCGACACCAGCGCCGCCACCCGGCAAGCCCTCTTGCAGCAACCTTGGTGGTTGGACTGGACGGCAGGCTTGTTTCCTGTCATTTTGGCGGTGTTTGTCTTGCGCTCGTTTTTGTTCGAGCCTTTCAAGATCCCTTCGGGCTCCATGATCCCCACCCTGCGCGTGGGCGACCTGATCTTGGTCAACAAGTTTCACTACGGCGTGCGTTTGCCTGTGGTCAATACCAAAATCATCGATAACCACGAACCCCAGCGTGGCGATGTGATGGTCTTTCGTTACCCACCCCAGCCATCGTTGGACTACATCAAGCGCGTGGTGGGCTTGCCCGGTGATGAAGTGGCCTATCTCAACAAACGTTTGACCGTCAACGGACAAGCCATCGATACCCAGCCCCAGCCCGAGTTCTTCGACGCCGACACGCTGCGCTACAGTCAGCAATGGCGTGAGACCCTTGGAGATCGCCAATACAACGTACTCACCGACGACACGCGCCCCGCCTTTGTCGGTGGCGCCAGTGAGTTCGAGGGGCGTGAGGGTTGCCACTACAGCGCCGAAGGCGTGGTGTGTAAGGTGCCCGCAGGTCACTACTTCATGATGGGCGACAACCGAGACAACTCACTGGATTCGCGCTACTGGGGCTTTGTGCCAGAGAGCCACATCGTGGGCAAGGCCTTCTTTGTGTGGATGAATTTTGGCGACCTGGGTCGCATCGGCGGCTTTGAATGAACCTGACGCGTCTGGGGGACTCATGGGCTTGAGCTTGGAGTTGTTGGCCCTGCAAGACCGCTTGCAGCACCGGTTTGAGCAGCCGCGCTGGTTGGAGCGCGCCATCACCCACCGCAGCTTTTCCAGCGATCACTACGAGCGCCTGGAGTTTTTGGGTGACTCGGTGCTCAGTTTGGCCATCTCGGCCCTGTTGTTCGAGACCCTCAGCGACCTGCCCGAAGGTGATTTGTCCCGCGTGCGCGCCAATTTGGTCAAACAGGACACCTTGTTCGACATCGCCACGCGCATCGGCTTGCCACAAGTGCTCAAACTGGGCGACGGCGAAAAGCGCTCGGGGGGGCACAAGCGGCCCTCGATCTTGGCCGATGCCTTAGAGGCCATCATCGGTGCGGTCTACCTCGATGCCGGTTTTGAAGCCGCCAGTGCCTTGGTGCGCCGCCTCTACAGTGGTGTGGAACTCAACGCGCAAATGAGCGCCATGGGCAAAGACCCCAAGACGGCCTTACAAGAATGGTTGCAAGGGCGCAAAATGAAATTGCCGCTGTACCGTGTGGTCGGTACCCAAGGTGAAGCCCACCGTCAAACCTTCGACGTCGAATGTTTGATCAACGAAACAGGCCATTGTGAGCGGGGCATTGGTGCTTCGCGCCGTGCCGCCGAGCAGGCCGCCGCCGCGGCGATGCTCGAACACCTCCAAAAGACATGAACACACCGACCCCCAAGCCCACCCAAAACGACCTCGACGCCATGCTGGCGCGAGCCTTGGGCGGCGTCCGCGCCACCGCCACCGAGGCGGCCGAAGTGTTGGGGCCTCAGCGCTGTGGTTATGTGGCCATCGTGGGCAAACCCAACGTCGGCAAATCGACCCTGCTCAATGCCTTGGTCGGGCAAAAAATCAGCATCACCTCCAGCAAAGCGCAAACCACGCGTCACCGCATCACCGGTTTTCGCACCGAAGGCGCCAGCCAGTTTGTATTTGTGGACACGCCGGGCTTTCAAACCCGCCACGGTAACGCCCTGAACCGCGCCTTGAACAAAACCGTGCTCGGTGCGGTCAACGACGTGGACCTGATCGTGTTTGTGGTTGAGGCCGGGCAGTTCAACACGGCCGATGCCAAGGTGCTGTCCTTGTTGCCCACCAACGTGCCGGTGATTTTGTTGGCCAACAAATTCGATTTGGTGCACCGCCGTGGTGAACTCGCGCCTTGGCTGCAAAGCATGCAAGAGCGCCACCCCTTTGCCGAGTTTGTGCCCATGTCGGCCAAGAACAGCAAAGACATCCAGCGCCTGTTCGCGATTTTCGAGAAATACCTGCCCGAGCAGCCTTGGATGGCCGCGCCCGAAGACCTGACCGACCGCAGCGAGCGCTTCATGGCCAGCGAGATGGTGCGCGAAAAACTCTTTCGCCTGACCGGTGACGAGTTGCCCTACACCTCCACCGTGGTCATCGACAAGTTCGAGGAAGAGGGCCGCATGAAGCGCATCGCCGCGACCATCGTGGTCGAGCGTGAAGGCCACAAAGGCATGGTGATTGGTGACAAAGGCGAGAAGCTCAAGCGCATCGGCACCGAGGCTCGCCAAGAACTGGAAAAACTCTGGGACTGCAAGGTGTTCTTAGAGTTGTGGGTCAAGGTGCGCTCGGGTTGGGCCGACGACGATGCGCGTGTGCGCTCCTTCGGTTATGAGTGATGGCCCAGCGCCGCGTCACCGATGAGCCAGCCTTTGTGCTGCACCGCTACGATTGGAGCGAAGCCAGTCTGGTCTTAGAGGTGTTCAGCCGTCACCACGGTCGCATGGCCTTGGTGGCCAAAGGGGTCAAGCGCCCCACCTCACAATTTCGACCAGTGTTGTTGCCCTTGCAGCCGCTGCTCCTGGCTTGGGGTGGTGATGCCGAGGTCCGCACCCTGAAGTCCGCCCAGTGGCAGGGCGGGCACGTGATGCCCATTGGCGATGCTTTGCTCGCGGGCAGCTACCTCAACGAATTGCTCTTGCGTTTGCTCGCGCGAGACGACCCCCATCCGCGTTTGTTCGATCACTACCGCCGTGCGGTGCAGTTGCTCGCCAGCGGGCAAGGCACCGCGCCTTGGGTGTTGCGTGCTTTTGAGTTGGTGCTCTTGCGCGAAACTGGATTGCTGCCCGACTTGGCCCACGAGGGCAGCACTTTGTTGCCGGTGCAGGCCGATTGCCACTACGCCCTGGACGCCGAAAACGGTTTGCGTCTGGCCCGAGCCGACGAGGCCAACACTTTGTCTGGTGAACAAGCTTTGCTCTTGCAAAGCGCTCTCGACGCCAGCGAGCCCGACGCCGGACTGTGGGCTGCGTGCGCGACCTGTGAGGCGGCCTTGCGTCAACCTTTGCGCACGCTGCTGCACTACCATAGCGGGGTGCAGG
>CAZNWS010000079.1:3490-6751 GCA_964576495.1 uncultured Hydrogenophaga sp.
AGTGGCCTTGGTGCGCAATACACGCCACCTCGGCATTCCATCGGTCACCCGCGCGGCGCAGCTGTGTTTGGGTGCTGGTGCCCACGGCATCACCGTGCATCCAAGGCCCGATGAGCGCCACATCCGAACCAGCGATGTGTGGGACCTTGCTGATCACATGCGCCAATGGTCAGAACGTGAATTCAACATCGAAGGCAACCCCTTTCACAACCTGATGGACGTGGCGCGGGGCGTGTGCGAGCGCGGTGGTCGGGTCGACCAACTCACCTTTGTACCTGATGCCCAAGGTCAATTCACGAGCGACCACGGTTGGTCTTTTCCCGCCGATGCCGATCGCTTGCGCCCCTTGATTGCTCAGGCCCAAGCACTGGGGGCCCGCGTGAGCCTGTTCATGGACGCCGACGCGTCGGTCATGGCGGCGGCGCGCGCCGTGGGTGCCGACCGCGTGGAGCTCTACACCGAACCCTATGCCGCGGCCTGGCACACCCCAGACCGCGCCGCGCAGTTGAAGCGCTTTGCCCAAGCCGCACAAGCGGCTTTGGACGCGGGCTTGGGTGTCAACGCTGGACACGATTTGAATTTGGACAACCTCGCGGCCTTTGCCCAAGCCGTCCCCGGTTTGCAAGAGGTCTCGATTGGCCACGCCCTCATCGCCGATGCCTTGGAGCGTGGCTACAGCGCCACCGTGGCGGCCTACTTGGCGTGTTTGGAGCGCCCATGAAGTTGACCGCCGCGATCGTGGGCATCGGCAACGACATCTGCGACGTGCGGCGCATCGAAGCCGCTTGGCAGCGCCATGGCGAACGTTTTGTTCAGCGCGTGTTGGGTGAGGCAGAACAGCGCGTTTGGCAGCAGCGCAGCCAGCGTTGGCCTGGGCGCGGTGTGCGTTACTTGGCCACGCGCTTTTCGGCCAAAGAGGCCTTCAGCAAAGCCGTGGGTTTGGGCATGCGCATGCCCATGACGTGGCGCGATTGCGAAATCCTCAACCATCCCAGCGGCCAGCCCTACGTCTGTTTGTCGGGCGAGCTCAAGACCTGGTTTGAGGGCCAGGGCTGGCGCGCTCACGTCACCGTCAGCGACGAAACCGATTACGCCACCAGTGTGGTCGTGGTCGAACACATCCCTTCGTGAGAACCCCATGAACCTGCACGCACCTTTGATCATCGATGTGGCTGGCCTGAGCTTGACCGATGCCGACCGCCAGCGCCTGGCCCATCCTTTGGTGGGCGGTGTGATCCTGTTTGGACGCAACTGGCAAAGTCGTGAGCAACTCACGGCGCTGTGCCGCGACATCAAGGCCGTGCGCGAGGATCTGTTGATCGCGGTCGACCACGAGGGTGGCCGGGTGCAGCGTTTTCGCACCGATGGCTTCACCCACTTGCCACCGATGGCGGCCTTGGGCGCGCTGTGGAACGAACCCGAGCGCCGCGGTGAGATGGCTGGCGCTTCGGTCCTGCGTGCCACCAACGCTGCCGTGGCCACCGGTTATGTCTTGGGTGCCGAGTTGCGCGCCTGCGGCGTGGACATGAGCTTCACGCCTGTGCTCGACTTGGACCACGGCGACAGCGCCGTCATCGGAGATCGCTCCTTTGGCCGCGACCCCCGCACCGTGGCCCTGTTGGCGCAAAGCCTCATGCACGGCTTGGCCCTGAGCGGCATGGGCAATTGCGGCAAGCATTTCCCAGGCCATGGCTTTGCCCACGCCGATTCGCATGTGGCCTTGGCCGTGGACACGCGCAACCTGAGCGCCATCTTGGCCGACGACGCCTTGCCCTATGCTTGGCTATCAGCGAGCTTGCAAGCCGTCATGCCAGCCCACGTGATCTACCCCAAGGTGGACAACTGCCCAGCGGGTTATTCGGCACGTTGGCTCCAAGCCGTTTTGCGTCAACGTTTGGGTTTCACCGGCGCCATTTTCAGCGACGACCTGAGCATGGCCGCGGCGCGTCAGATCCAAGGCCAAACCTTGAGTTTTGCCCAAGCCAGTTTGGCGGCTTTGGACGCTGGCTGCGACATGGTGCTCTTGTGCAACCAATCGGTGGTGGACGGTGGCTCGCCCATCGACGAGGCCATCGAAGCCCTGTCGCGCGCCTGGATGCACCGAGAGTGGCAACCCAACCCGGCCAGCGAAGAGCGTCGTTTGGCGTTGTTGCCGACCCAGGCCACACCCGATTGGGATGAGTTGATGGTCTCGCCGCGCTACATGCAGGCGCTGGCTTTGCTGCCCTAAAGGGTTTTATTCGCCCACGCCGTGTTGCTCGAGCAGGTCACAGACCAACTCCAAACGCAACAAGGGGTTGTCCAGTGACATGAGTTGTTGGCGCGTGGCCAAGGGCAAGGGCAAGAGCTCGGCCCAGCGGTTGGCCAGCCAGCCGCTGTCGGTCCACGCGAAGGGCGGTTGCAAAGGCCAATCGCCTAAGACCTCGGGGGCTTGCTCTTGCATGCTTTGCAAGACGGCCTGCAAAGACGTTTGGGCGGCCGTGAGGTCGGGTGGCACATTCACCCAAGGGTCGGGTGGCAAAACTTCGATATCGGCCATCCACAGCCCGTGTGGCAATTGTTCGCTGGACAAGACGGTGAAGCGTTGTCGGCCCTGGCATTGGATGCGCAACAAGCCCGCTTGAACCTTGTCCACCTTGAGCAAGTGAGCCAAGGTGCCCACACGCTCCAAGCGGTCGGCCGTCCCAGTGGGGGTGCGTACTTCTTGGCCCTCACTCAACGCCACCACACCAAACGGTGTTTGATCTTGTTGGCACCGCCCGATCATGTCGAGGTAGCGGACCTCGAAGATTTGCAGGGGCAAATGGCCCCCAGGGAACAAGACGGTTTGCAACGGGAACAGCGGCACCGTGTGCCGCGTCCCGGGTGCAAAAGCCTCGCTCAATCGGCCGCCACCACGTCGGCGCTTTGGCGCTGCAACATGGCCAAGGTGTTGGCCACCGTGCTGCGCAGCTCGCGGCGGTCACAAATGAAGTCCACCGCGCCCTTGGTCTGCAAGAACTCGGCGCGCTGAAAGCCCTCGGGCAACTTCACGCGCACGGTGTTCTCGATCACGCGCGGGCCGGCAAAACCAATCAGCGCCTTGGGCTCGGCGATCACCACGTCGCCCATGAACGCAAAACCGGCCGACACACCACCCATGGTCGGGTCGGTCAGCACGCTCACATAGGGCAGGCCTTTTTTGGCCAAGCGCGTGAGCGCGGCGTTGGTCTTGGCCATCTGCATGAGCGAGAGCAAGCCCTCTTGCATGCGCGCGCCACC
>CAZNWS010000080.1:0-6659 GCA_964576495.1 uncultured Hydrogenophaga sp.
CCCAAGGGCTGAGCGGGTGCTGAGGCTCAGCGCTGGGCCAAGGCCTTTTCCAGCGCAGCGACCATGGGTCGGCTATCGGGCGCGACCATGCTCTCAAAATGCGCCAAGGCTTGCCCATCGCGGCCGATCAAATACTTGTTGAAATTCCACGATGGTTGGGCACCGGTGCGCTTGGCCAATTCGGCAAACAAGGGATGGGCTTGCCGACCCCGCACACGGGTCTCGGTGAACATGGGGAACTTCACGCCATAGGTGTTGAAACACACCTCAGCGGTTTTTTTGGCGTCGGGGTCTTCTTGGCGAAAGTCGTTCGAGGGAAAGCCCAAGACCACTAAACCTTTGGACGCGTAGCGCGCGTTCAACGCCTCCAAACCCTCGAACTGACCGGTGTAGCCGCAGTAGCTCGCGGTGTTGACCACCAAGAGCACGCGGCCGCTGAACTGGCACAGGCTTTGGGCTTTGCCGTCTTGCAGGCGGGAGAAACTGTGCTGCAACAGGGCCGGGCAAGCGGCGGCAGAAGTCCCTGGCTGGGCCCACGATGGCGATGTGCAGGCGGCACCCAAGCACAGCATGGCAGATCGGCGGTTGAGCAGCGGCGAATTCATGGTTGCATGATGCCGCGTCAGAACACCCTCGGTGTCGTATGGGGTTATTGCTCTGATGAGGAGTCAGCCGCCAAACCCTGCACCACCGTGGGGTAGCGCCAAACCAACCGCCACTCGCGCGCCACGCGCTCGCTGTTGACGCGCCGCGATTCGCTCATGAAGCTCAACACCATCAAGGACAGTTGTTGCGGGGCTGATACGCGGTCGATGCGCGGCGGGCGCGGCAGTCCGTAATGGTCGGCCGCCCAGTCGAAGTAGTCGCCCATCTTGAGTTGGCTCTGGTCGCACACATTGAAGTTGCGCTGCGGTGCGCCGAGGTACAGGCCTTTGAAACAGGCCCGTGCCAGATCGTCGGCGTGGATGTGGTTGGTGTAGACGTCGTCTTCCGCGCGCAGGACGGGCGTGCCGCGCAGCAAGCGCTCGCGCGGGGTGCCGTTGGGGCGGTCGGGCGCATAAATGCCGGGGATGCGCAAGGCGTTGGTGCGCATGCCCATGGCGCGGCCCCAAGCGTGGACTTGCGCCTCGGCGTCCACACGGCGCCAAGCGCGCGGGGTTTGTGGCTGGACGCCAGAGACCTCACTCACCCAAGCCCCCTGCCGGTCGCCGTACACACCGGTGGTCGAGCCGTAGACCAAATGCAGCGGGGCGGTGCGCCGGGCCAAGACCCGCATGAGGGCGCGGGTGCGGGGGTCCAAGCGCCAATCGGCCAAGCCCTCGTTGGGCGGTGGGGCCAGGTGCACCACACGGTGGGCCAAACCGGCCAATCGCCCCAAGCTTGCGGCTTGGTCCAAGTTACCCTGGAGTGGGGTGATGCCCAAGGCGCGCAGCTCGGATTGGCGGCTGGGCGTGGAGGTCAAGGCCAAGAGGCGCACGCGGGGCTTGCCCGAGCCATCGGCCCACAGCCGGGCCACGCGCTGACCCACGTCGCCACAGCCCACCAACAAGATCCGCTCACGCCGAAAGCGCGAGGGCAATGCACCCATCATCTTGGTCGTCCTCGTGAATTTGAGACAATCGGACTTTGATTGTTTTGAGCCTTTGAGTATGACATTCCAGATCACCATCGAACCCAGCGGTCGCACCTTTGAAGCCCAAGACGGTGAGGTCTTGTTGGCCGCTGGCATTCGCCAGGGCATTGGCCTGCCCTACGGTTGCAAGGACGGTGCCTGTGGCTCGTGCAAATGCAAACTCGTCAGTGGTCAAGTCAGCCACGGCCCTCACCAAGCCAAGGCCTTGAGCGCCGAAGAAGAAGCCGCGGGCCATGTGCTGACTTGCTGCGCCACCGCTCAGTCTGACGTGGTGCTGGAGTCCCGCCAAGTCACGGCCGAAGGGGCTTTCCCGATCAAAAAGATACCGGTGCGCGTGAGCAGTTTGGAGAAACGCTCGCCCGACGTCATGGTTTTGCAGCTGCAGCTGCCGGCCACCGACACATTCCGATACCACGCGGGGCAGTACGTGGACTTTTTGCTGCGTGACGGGGCACGCCGCAGCTACTCGATGGCCAACGCACCGCACACCCAAGCCGAGTCGCCCAGCCTGCAGCTGCACATCCGACACATGCCCGGTGGCTTGTTCACCGACCAGGTGTTCAGCACCCTCAAAGAAAAAGACATCTTGCGCATCGAAGGACCGCACGGCAGTTTTTATTTGCGTGAAGACAGCGACAAGCCCATCGTGCTCTTGGCCTCGGGCACGGGCTTCGCCCCCATCAAAGCCATCATCGAGCACCTACAGCACAAGGCCATCACGCGCCCGGTGAGCTTGTATTGGGGCGGTCGTCGCCCCGCCGACTTGTACATGAATGATTGGGTGTTGTCGCAAGCAGCCCAGATGCCGCAACTGAAGTACATCCCAGTGGTGTCCGATGCTTGGCCAGAAGACGGCTGGAGCGGTCGCACGGGCTTTGTGCACCAAGCGGTCTTGCAAGACCTGCCCGATTTGTCTGGGCACGAGGTCTACGCCTGCGGCGCTCCCATCGTGGTGGATTCTGCGCGTCGCGACTTCGTGCAAAGCGCAGGCTTGCCGGCTGAGGCTTTCTTCGCCGACTCGTTCACCAGTGCGGCCGATCTGGCCTGATGCGGATACTCGTCGAGTTCACTCGGCCAGCAAAACCTTGATGTCATTGGCCAGCGCCTGCGCACCGCTGGCATAGCGGTGATAGAGACGGATGCGGCCTTGTGGGTCGTACACATAGCTGCCCGCTGAGTGATCCATGGTGTAGCTGGTGGGCGTGGGTCCTTCGACCTTTTTGTAATAGACCTTGAAGGCCTGGGCCAAAGCCGGCAGTTCGTCCGGCTTGGCGTACAAAGCCAAAAAACTCGGATCGAAACTGGCCATGTATTCCTTCATGATGGCCGGCGTGTCTCGCTCAGGATCGATGCTGATGAACAGGCCTTGCAAGCGACTGCCCTGCTCGCCCAACAACTGCTTGGCTTGGGCCAACTCACTCAAGGAGGTCGGACAGACATCGGGGCACTGCGTGAAACCAAAAAACACCACCACCGCTTGACCTTTGAAATCGGCCAAGGTGCGCGCTTGACCGTTGTGGTCGGTGAGCGAAAAACCTTGGGCGTAATCGGCGCCGGTGATGTCAATGCCATTGAAGGCGGGCTGATCGCTGCAACCGCTCAAGGTCATGGTGACGGCTGCCGCGACTGAGCACCAAGCGCGGCGGGTGAAGGTTTTGGAGAGCATCAGAACGTCCAAGGCAAGTAGTGATCGATCAAGAGCGCAGCGAACAGCAGCGATAAATGAACCAAAGAAAAACGGAAGGTTTTGCGGGCCAGCTCGTCCGAGTAATGGCGCCACAAAGCCCAGGCGTACGCACAAAACCCCAAGCCCAAGATGACCGCGCTGATCAGGTAGAACCAGCCACTCATGCGCATCATGAAAGGCAGGAAGGTGGCGGCCATCAACACGAAGGTGTAGAGCAGGATTTGCAAACGGGTGAATTCAGAGCCGTGGGTGACCGGCAGCATGGGCAGCCCCGACTTGCGGTAATCCTCAACACGGTAGAGCGCCAAGGCCCAAAAATGCGGTGGAGTCCACAAGAAGATGATGAGGAACAGCACCAAGGCTTCGGGGGCGACGTGGTTCGTCATCGCCGTCCAACCCAGCACCGGCGGCATGGCACCGGACGCCCCGCCGATCACGATGTTTTGTGGCGTCAAGGGCTTGAGGATGACGGTGTAGATGATGGCGTAGCCCACAAAGGTGGCGAAAGTCAGCCACATGGTCAAAGGGTTGACCCACACATACAAAACCCACGAACCCAGCGCGCACAAACCCGCCGAAAAGCTCAGGGTTTGCCAGTTGGTGAGCTCGCCCTTGGCTGTCGGCCGCCACGACGTGCGCTTCATGCGAGCGTCGATGTGCTGCTCCACCACACAGTTAAACGCAGCGGCGGCACCAGAAACCAACCAAATGCCGAAACAGGCAATGGCCGCCAGCTGGACCTCAGCCCAGGTCGGCACACCGGGCACGCTCAACACCATGCCGATCAAGGCACAAAACACAATGAGCTGGATCACGCGCGGCTTGGTCAGCGCATGGAATTGACGCCATGTGGACAGCAGGGTCGATGGTTGAGAAACAGCGGGTTGGCTCATGAAAAATCCCCATCAACGACCGAACAATGAAACACGGCGGCCCTGAATTTGTTGATGTGCCCACGCACCCGACAAAACGACCACAAAGCCCGCTGCACCTGCGGTGTGTGCCACCGCGGCGACCAAAGGCCAGTCCAACACCACATTGGTCAACCCGCTGATGAACTGCCAAAGGGTGAGACCCAGCAAAGACAAGGCCAAACGACCATGACCTTCACGCCAAGCCGCCCATGACCACCACCACACCGCGGCGATGACCACATAGGCCATCAAACGGTGGCTGTAGTGAATGGCGGTGAGGGCCTCAAAGGGGATCGATTCACCGCTGCGGGCCACGCCCAATTCGCGCCAAAATTGAAAGCCCGCCTTGAAATCCATGTGTGGCCACCAACTGCCTTGACACATGGGAAATTCAGAACAGGCCAAGACGGCGTAATTCGTGCTGACCCAGCCACCCATGGCAATTTGCAACAGCATCAACGCCATCACCGCCCACAACGTGTAGAACAAACTTGGGCTCATCGCTTTTTCAACGGGTGCCTCTTGATAGAACACGCTTTGGATGCGCAGCAAAGCCAACAAACCCAGTCCGCCCAAGAGGTGCAAGGTGACAATGGCAGGGAACAACTTCATGGTGACCGTCCATGCACCAAAAGCCCCCTGCATGCACACCCAAAACAAGGTAATCCAAGCCCAAGCAGGCGACATGGGCAAGGAGCGTCGGTGCCTCCAGGTCATGAAAGCCAACACCAAAATCAAACCACCCACACCCGTGGCCAAGTAGCGGTGGATCATCTCGATCCAAGCCTTCGACCAAGTCACGGGGCCGGTGGGCATCGCGGTTTGTGCTGCGGTGATTTCCGCGCTGGCACCCAAGGGGGTGGCGCTTCCGTAACAACCGGGCCAGTCGGGGCAACCCAAACCCGAATCCGTTAAACGCGTGAAAGCGCCAAACAAAACCAAGTCGAAGGTCAAGAACAAGGTGATGAGGGTGAGGGTTCTCAACCGCACGGACGGGGCTTCATGCCGCTGCCGCCAAACCACCCAAAGCAAAGGGCCCAACGCCAAGAATGCCCCAAGCAGCAAGAGCTGCAAGGCAGGTGAGAGATCGTAGAGCGCCACAGTCTCGTTCACTGTGTGCTCCCGCCGACCGCTGCTGGCACGCGGCCGGCTTTATCCCAAAACGACGATGCCCTTAACAAGCGGTCCAAGTCACGTTTGACTTGCTTCAAATCGGGTTGCGCTGGAAAACGCATCATCCAGTTACCGATCGGATCCACCACATACAAGTGATCTTCCAAACGCTGCCCTTGTGCCGGCTCCAGCCACTGGGACAAGGCCACAGCGTCCACCGCCAAGACTTGTGCATTCTCGGTAGCCGCCTGAAGTTCAGGCGACGGCACGGTGTCTCCCGTGCGCATCCAAACCCAATCCAAGCGGTCTTTTTCCTTGCCCAAGGTCTCACGCAATTGACGCTGCCAATACAAATGTTGTTGGCATTGGGCGTTGCAAGCGCCATCGGCAACACTGACCAACAGCCACTGGTCTTTCCAGTCTGTGATCGGTCGCTGAGCGCCAGTAGCATCCGTGACCACCAAGTTGGGCATGGGCCGCTGAGGGTCGATCAATTCGCCGTAATTTCGACGCGCCTCCGGTCGAACCACGTAGTACGTGAAATACGACGCGATCACAGGTGCAGCACACACCAACAACAAGGCAAACATGGTCCAACGACCACGTCGGGTCATGGCGGCTTGTTCCACCGCTTGCGGGCTGACATCGGGCAACTGGTGCACCGTCAAGTTCAGAGGTTCATCGGGCTTGTGTGCCATGGGTGTTGCGCTTTCGGCGAGGGGAAATCCATTGAAACCAAAGGTAGAGGCCAGCGGTGAGCGCGCTCAATGAAAACCATTGAAATGCGTACCCATAATGCGTGTGAACCTTGGCCGTGATCATCGGCCAATCGCGTCGCAGACCACCACCCGAAGGGTCGGTTTGCTGAACCGTAACCGGCAAAAAATCCAAACCCGTTTCTTGGGCGTAATCGGCCAAACGCATATTTTGCCGCATGGGCCCAGAACCCGACGGACCCAACTCATATAACTCAGAGACGGGTGGTGTCAATCGCCCTTGCAGTGACACCACGCCAGGCGAAGTTTCAAATTCGGGCCAACGCGTGCGGTCCAAAAAATCGCGTGGTGCCCAGCCACGGTTGACCATCAGCACCCGCGTGCTGTCGCTCAAGCGCAAGGGCGTCAAGACCCAAAACCCCACCTGTCCGGCCATGGGCCGGTTATCGAGCAAGAGCGTGGCCGAGGACAGCCACTCGCCGCGCAAGGTCACGGCCTGGTGCAACGATGCCTGCGCCGAGCCCAAAGCCGAAACCGCGCGGTTGTCCAAAGGCGCCAACGCCGCTTGCGCTTCGATTTGGGCTTGGCGGGGTTCT
>CAZNWS010000081.1:0-6615 GCA_964576495.1 uncultured Hydrogenophaga sp.
AAGCAATTCGGTGACCATTACCAAGACCACCACCGCGATCAGCATCGCGGTCTCCATCCAGTTCGCACCGATCACAAAAGCCAATGGCAACAGCGGGACAGCTAGGATGACTTCTTGCCGAAAAGCAGGCTCGCCCCAACCGGTTTTCAAGCCGTCGATGGAGTAGGTGAAAGCGTGCAAGACGCGCGATAGGCCGGTGCGCTTGGTGGGGACAGGTGTTGACATGGATCAAAAGGACCAAGGTTGATAATGTTGATGCGTATTTTCGCACCTTGAACAGGAGTGGCCCGTGGGAACGGTTGGGATTGTGGTGTCTTTGTGTTTGCTCATGTACTGGGCCTACCGCGGCGTGAGCGTGTTGTTGTTGGCGCCCATCTTGGCTTTGCTGGCTGTGGTGATGTCGGGCGATGTGGCCATGCTGCTGCCAGTCTATACCCAGGTCTTCATGAAGGCCATGGGCGGCTACCTGATGCAGTTCTTTCCGCTGTTTTTGCTCGGGGCAATTTTTGGCAAGCTGATGGACGAGTCGGGCTCAGCCAGGGCCATCGCCCACGGCATTGTCTCGGCGGTGGGCGCCCAACGCGCCATCCTGGCCGTGGTGTTGGCTTGTAGCGTGTTGACTTACGGCGGCGTGTCTTTGTTTGTGGTGGCTTTCGCGGTCTACCCGGTGGGGGCGGCGCTGTTTCGCCAAGCGGGCATCCCCAAGCGCTTGATGCCTGGCGCAATCGCCCTGGGTGCCTTCACCTTCACCATGACGGCCTTGCCCGGCACGCCTGCGATTCAAAACGCCATTCCCATTCCGTTCTTTGGCACCGATGCCTTTGCTGCGCCGGGTTTGGGTTTGATCGGCGCATCCATCATGTTTGGTTTGGGCATGTGGTGGCTCAATGGTCAAGCCCGTAGCCTCATGGCCGCGGGTGAGGGTTATGGGGACGATAACCACGCGCCCATCGCCAACGAGGCCCCGTTGCCCTCGGTGTGGATGGCCCTCTTGCCCATGATCTTGGTGGTTTTGCTCAACGCAGGAATGTCCAAGTGGGTGCTGCCCAGCATGGATTGGTCCATCTTGCAGGAAGCCCGCATGGGTGGTTTGAGCGACGCCAAATCCTTGATCGGCATTTGGTCCATCATCGTGGCGCTGGGTGTGGCCAACGTGTGTTTGTTGGTGGTGCATCGTCGGCGTTGGGTCAATTGGATGAAAACGCTCAACGACGGCGCCACCTCGTCCATGTTGCCCATGCTCAACACCGCCACCGAGGTGGGTTATGGCACCGTGATTGCGTCCTTGGCGGGCTTTGCGCTCATCCGCGATGCTCTGTTGTCGGTGGCGCCGGGTAATCCTTTGGTGTCCGAGGCGGTGGCGGTCAATGTCTTGGCCGGTCTCACCGGTTCGGCCTCGGGCGGCATGTCGATTGCGCTCAACGCTTTGGGGTCGGAGTTCAGCGCCATGGCGCAAGTCGCCGGCATCAGCCCCGAGTTGCTGCACCGCGTGGCCACCATGGCCTCGGGGTGCATGGACACCTTGCCACACAACGGCGCGGTGATTTCCCTGTTGGTGATTTGTGGCTTGACGCACAAGGCGTCTTACAAATACATCGCCATGAACACCGTGGTCTTCCCGCTGGTGGCCTTGACCGCAGTGGTGGGCTTGGGGACGGCCTTTGGCAGTTTTTGAGCTTCAGCGTGCGCCGACGCTCACCGAACCAAACACCGCCTTCGCCTCGGCCGGCAAACAGCGCCAGTACTGTGGGCTGGCACTGACCGTCCCACCCAAGGCCGCCGCCGCTTGCCAACTCCAGCGCGGTTGGTAGAGGTAGGCGCGTGCCAAGGCGATCAGGTCAGCGTCTCCTCGCGCCAAAATGGCCTCGGCTTGGTGAGGGTCGGTGATGAGGCCCACGGCGATGGTCGTCAGCCCCGATTTTTGTTTGACCAAGCGTGCGAACGGCACTTGGTACTCTGGCCCCAAGGCGATGCGCTGCTGTGGGCTGACACCACCGGATGAAACGTGGATGTAGTCCGCGCCTGCGCCCTTGAGCCGAACCGCGAGATCGGCGGTTTCTTCGGGCGTCCAACCACCCTCGACCCAATCGCTGGCGGACACCCGCATGCCGAGCACACCACCAAAGGCGGCACGCACCGCGTCGAACACCCGCATGGGAAAACGCACGCGGTTATCAAACGACCCACCATAAGCATCGCTGCGTTGATTCGCCAGTGGCGACAAAAATTCGTGCATCAAGTAGCCATGCGCCGCATGCAACTCGATGGCTTCGATGCCCATGGCATCGGCGCGCCGCGCCGCTTGCACGAATTGCGCCACTAAGGCATCCAGGTCGGCTTCGCTCAAGGCCCTTGGCGCCGCCTCTTGAGGTAAGTGGGGCAGGGCAGACGGCGCGACCGTGGGCCAGCCGGCATCGTTGGGCGAGAGCAATTGACCGCCAGCCCACGGCAAGGCGCTGGAGGCTTTGCGCCCGGCATGCGCGAGCTGGATGCACACCGGCACGGGCGGCGCCCAACGGCGGGCGCGGTGCAGGGCATCGGCCATGGCCGCAGCGGTCTCGTCGTCCCACAAGCCCAAGCAAGCGGGAGAGATGCGCCCAGCGGGCTCCACCGCCGTGGCCTCGATGGTGAACATGCCGGTGCCGCTGTTGAGCATCTGTGCCCAATGTTGCAAATGCCAATCGGTGGCGCGACCGGACTCAGCCGAGTATTGGCACATGGGCGCAACGATGGTTTTGTTGGCCAAACGGAATTCACCGCGAGGGGTGTGGAAAACGTGTTCGGAAAACAGCAGGCTCATGGATCAACTCCTTGGTCCACGCAGGATAGACGAAAAAAAAGCCCATCGAAGTCGATAGGCTTTGGATGACCCCGGGGTAGGCTCAGTTGGTTTGAGCCGTGGCTTCGGGCAATGGCTCGGTACGCGGGTTCAATGTGACCAACGTGGCAGAGGCTGGTACGGGCATCCGGTAGCCTTGAAAATACACCGACAAATCGGCCCATTGGGCCGATTGAATGCGCCAAGGTGCGGTGCCTCGAACGGTGATCTTTTCGCCGGCTTTCAGGTTGACTTGAGTGACCTTTTGGTTGCGGTCTTGCACGCAAATGTCGGCATCGGCATTGGCCACGAAGTGGACGTAGGTGGTTGGCTTGTCCATGCCACGGGGCATGAAGGTGCTGCCAGCACCATCACGCCACTCGCAGGTCGTTGGGCCGACCGCTGGCGCCGTAGGTTGGGTCGCTTGGGCCACCGGTGCTGGCACTGGAGTGGGTGCCGGCGTGGTCGTCGTTGCGGGGGGCTCTGGTTTGGGGGGCTCTTGGCTCGCCGCCACGGTGGTGGCGACCGCGACTGGCGTTGGGGCAACGGGATTAGGCGTTTGAGTCTCGGCGCGCTGGGGGGACTGGTTTGTGCTTAGCAATTGCGCACCGAACACCCCTGCCAGCAACAGCACACCCATACCAGACAAAACGGGGACCCAACGCTGGTTCCAAGCTTGCGTGTTGGCTTGTGGGATGGGCAGGTTGGGGGAGGGTGCTGCGCTGAGGGTTTCTTCGAGGCTGGGCGGTTGGGTGGGACTGGGAGAAAAACCAAACAATGACGGCGTTTCCGCCACGGGTTCATCTTCCACTCTAACCACATCGGCCCCCAGCTTGAGCAAGAGTTTGCGCCCCATTTGGAATTTGATGCTCTGGCTGTAGAACAACTCGTTGCCACCTTCTTCCAACTGGCGCAGTTGCGCGGCGGAAATGGACGCTGCGCGTGAAAACTCGTGAATGTCCAGGCCTGCAGCGGTGCGAAGGTCTTTGAGCAATCGGCCATCTTCGGCCAGCCAAATAGGGTCTTTCATAGGATCAATGTCGGGGGCAACTTAAGGGAGTGCCAGTTTGGAGATAAATCTCATTGTTATTCATTTAACAAGGTGTTACAAGAGTAAACCCGACAATTTTAACAAAAGCTTGCAAATTGTCGCAAAAGCGATGCAATCGGGAGCTTGATGATTTAGGCGTGGAAGCGATAGCCGATGCCTCGAACCGCACGAACCGGCAGTGGTAACCCAGTTTCACGGTCGATCTTCGCGCGCAGCCGGCTCATGATGACTTCGATGCGGTGCTTGTCCCATTCCTCGGGTGGCAGCCCCAGACTGGCAGCCAGTGCATCGTGGGTGCAGTTGTGGTTGGGTTGGTTCATCAGCGGGCGGATGATTTGCAGTTCGGTGATGGTCAAGGCCACGTTGCGGCCGTTGGGTGCGGTGAGCATGGCGTTGGATTCGTTGAGCTTCCAAGCCGCTGGGCTTGGTGTGGTCAGCGCACTGGCCAGCGGGCTGTGGGCCGGTGCCGGGGTGAAGCGCTCGCCCAACCGTTTGAGCACCAACACCAACTCGTCCATGTCCACTGGCTTGGTAAGGTAAGCGTCAGCGCCCTGAGCCAATCCCGTTAAACGGTCTTCACGCAAGGCCCGTGCGGTCAAAAAGACAATACCCATGTGCGGGTTGTTTTGGCGCAGGTAACTGCAAATGTCCAAGCCGCTTTCTTCGCCGGGCAGGCCAATGTCCAAGACCGCCACGGTGTTGGGCTGGGTGGCCAAAAATCGATAAAAACCGGGCGCCGACTCAAAGGTCTTGACCGAAAAGCCATGGTGCGTGAGTTGGAAGGCCATTTCCTCTCGCAAAATCGCCTCATCTTCCACGATGGCCACATGAAACGGTAATTTGGGTTGCGATTTTTGGTGCATTTCTGACATTTTTTGTAGGCTAAACGGTTTTGAGAGTTTAAGGCCTTGCTGCGGTTGGTGGCCGCTTCATTTTTTTTGGGCTTGGTTGCCGCTCAAAAACAGCACACCGTGAGCAGACTTCAGTTGGCGGTCAAAGCCTGCATGACCATCGCTGCGCCCCAAGCGTCGTTGGCGGCGTAGATCACTTGCGAGGGGCTGAGTTCACGCACCGACCAATTGGAAGTGGCCGCTTTTTTGGATTTGGTGAATTGCTGGCCAAACATGACCGCCACCGCCCCCTTGATGCCCAATTCTTTGCGGTAACCCTTTTCACGGAACAGGGTGTTGATGTCGAGCAGCAACGGGGGGTCAACGCCCAAACGCTGTTGGATGCGTTTGCGGTCATCGCCCAGTCCAAAACCCGCTTTGGTGATGTGGGGCATGGCCAGCATTTCGGCGACGGTGGCTTTGACCTGGGGGTCGTACAACTGAAATACCCAAGCCTGTTCGGTCGTGGCGAATTGCGCCACGTGCGGTCCGTCGGAGACTTGGTCTTTGAAAAACGTGGGTTTGGATTCGGTGTCAAACCCCCACACCGTGGACTGGACCAACACGTGTTGTGCCGCCAAGGCTTGCTCCGGCGTCTGTACCACGGTGATGCGATCCAGGGGCAAGCGTTCAAACAAGGGCAGGCTGGCGATCTCGTCTTTGCTGGGAGAGTGTGGGGCGTGGGCGTGGGACATGCGGACCGATGATACGGTGCGCGTCAAGCCACCCAATCGGTTTGTCGGTGGCCTGTCTGTCTGGGGCTTGTGTCGCCCACGCACATGGCCGCCAAGGGCGATTCGGTTTTGGCGTCCACCGGAAAAAAGCCCGTCATGCCGTGCACGTAGAACGAGGCGTAGCTTGAGAAGGCCATGGTCCATTCTGGGAACCGTCGCTCGGTGATGCTGTAGCGAGCCAACAATTCGACGTCGTGGTGGCGCACATCGCGTAAAAGGCTTTCCCACAAGGCATCGATGCTGGCGCTGCTGCCCTCAATGCACTGAGTGAATTGACCACCCATGTACAACAAATGACCGGTGATGTTCAAGCGCTGGTTGCGCTGCCGGGCTTCGGTCAAGAGCTTGAAGAGGTGCAGCGTGCCGAAGTCTTCGCTGGCTTGAGATTGGTAAATGAGGCGCTCTAGCATCGCAAAACGGACAAAAGACAATAACCTCAATATTAGTCAGGTTATCTTGTCCAACCCTGACACCGCGTTTCAAGCGCACCTCAGACGCCCAGCCCGCAGGGGCCTCATGCGGTGTGAAGGACTTCCAGCAAACGGTCCAGCCCCCCGGTGTTGATGGCCACCATGGCTTGGGCTCTCACCGCAGGCTTGGCATGGTAGGCCACCGACAAACCGGCCACGCCCATCATGGGCAGGTCGTTGGCACCGTCGCCCATGGCGATGGCTTCTTTCGGCGAGATGCCCAATTGCTCGCAAGTGGCCAGCAGGGTTTTGCGCTTTTCTTCGCCGTCACAAATGTCGCCCCAAGCCTGATCGACCATGCGACCGGTCAAGACGCCATCGGCCACCTCGAGCACGTTGGAGCGTGTCCAGTCGATGCCCAGCACGTCGCGCACATGGTCGGTGAAAAACGTGAAGCCACCCGAAACCAGCAGCACCTTCAGGCCCGCCCGTTGACAGGCCTTGACCAAGGTGGCCGCGCCCGGGTTGAGCTGCAAGCGCTCATCGAGCACTTGCTGCATGTGCGCCACGGTGACCCCTTTGAGCAGCGCCACGCGGCGGCGCAGGCTGTCTTTGTAATCGGTGATTTCGCCGCGCATGGCGGCTTCGGTGATGGCCCCGACCTCGGCCTTGCGGCCCGCCGCATCGGCGATTTCGTCCACACACTCGATGT
>CAZNWS010000082.1:0-6601 GCA_964576495.1 uncultured Hydrogenophaga sp.
CAGGCTGATTTGGCCGCTCAAGGCATCCCAACCCGTGTGGTCTCCATGCCTTGCACCAACCTGTTTGATCGTCAAAGCGAGGCTTACCAGGACAGCGTGCTGCCGCTGAATTTGCCCGCGGTCGCCATCGAGGCTGCACACCCGGACTTCTGGCGCAAGTACGTCGGGCGCACCGGCATGGTGGTGGGTATCGCCAGCTTTGGTGAGTCAGCACCTGCACCGCAGCTGTACAAACACTTTGGCATCACCGCAGAGCGCGTGGTCGAGGCTGCCCGTACGCTGGCGCACCGTCAGGCGCATCGCTTGGCAGACGCGCTGCCTGAGCACATCGTGCCTTCCACCAACTGAGGTCGGACACCGATGAACTGGAAAGCGATTTTTTTTGATCTGGACGGGACGCTGGTACAGACCTCGCCAGAGATTGCCGATGCCACCAACGACACCCTGCGCTACTTCGGCTGGCCCGAAGTGACGCAGGCGCAGGTGGACAGCTGGATCGGGCAGGGCACGCGCGAGTTGTTGATTCTGGCGCTTGCGCATGTCACGGGCCAGACGGTCGACGCGGTACGCAAAGGCCAGGACTTGAAAGAAGCCTTGCCCTACTTCGATCGTTACTACCAACAGCGCTGCGGCACCCGCAGCGAGTTGTACCCGCATGTGCGCGAGGTGCTGGCCAGCTTGCGTGCCCAAGGCTGCAAGCTCGCGGTGGTCACCAACAAGGAAGGCCGCTACACCGACACCGTGCTCAAGGCACACCAGTTGCAGGATGCGTTTGATCTGGTGGTCAGTGGCGACACCTTCAGCACCAAAAAACCCGACCCCGTGGGCGTTTTGCATGGCCTGAGCCTGTGGGGCGTGGACAAGGACGAGGCACTTTTTGTGGGCGACTCGTCCATCGACGCCGCCACTGGCCGCAACGCAGGCGTGCAGGTTTGGTTATTGCCTTATGGCTACAACATGGGCCAGCCGGTAGAGGCTTGCCAACCCGACCGCGTGATCGCAGATTTTTCAGCATTGGTTTAAGGAGACAAACATGACCATCAAAGTAGGTATCAACGGATTTGGCCGCATTGGCCGCATGGTGTTTCGCGCTGCGGTGCAGAACTTTGACGATGTCGAGATCGTGGCCATCAACGACCTGCTCGAGCCCGACTACCTGGCCTACATGCTGCAGTACGACAGCGTGCACGGCCAGTTCAAGGGCGACATTGCGGTTGAAGGCAGCACCCTGATCGTCAACGGCAAGCGCATTCGCCTCACGGCCGAGCGCGACCCGGCCAACCTCAAGTGGAACGAGGTGGGCGCCGATGTGGTCATTGAATCCACCGGCCTGTTCCTGGACAAGGACAGCGCCAGCAAGCACCTGGCCGCGGGCGCCAAAAAGGTGGTGATGTCTGCCCCCTCCAAGGACGACACCCCCATGTTTGTGTACGGCGTCAACCACACGGCCTATGCAGGCGAAGCCATCATCTCCAATGCCAGCTGCACCACCAACTGCCTGGCGCCGCTGGCCAAGGTGCTCAACGACAAGTGGGGCATCAAGCGCGGCCTGATGACCACCGTGCATGCGGCCACTGCCAGCCAAATGACGGTGGACGGCTCGTCCCGCAAAGATTGGCGCGGTGGTCGCGGCATTCTGGAAAACATCATCCCCAGCAGCACCGGTGCGGCCAAGGCCGTGGGCGTGGTGATCCCCGAGATCAAGGGCAAGATCACCGGCATGGCGTTTCGGGTGCCCACGTCCGATGTGTCAGTGGTCGACCTGACCGTCGAGTTGGACAAAGAAGCCACGTACGAAGAGGTGTGCGCCGAGATGTTGGCGCAAAGCCAAGGCGCACTCAAAGGTGTGCTCGGCTACACCGACGAAAAAGTGGTGTCCACCGACTTCCGTGGCGAGCCCTGCGCCAGCGTGTTCGACGCCACCGCCGGCATCGCGCTGGACAAAACCTTCATGAAAATCGTCGCTTGGTACGACAACGAATGGGGTTACGCCAAGCAGTGCTTGGAGATGATCCGCGTGGTGGGCAAAAAGAAGTAAGGTAAACGCCGACAAAAAGCGCCTTCGGGCGCTTTTTTCATGGGCGGGCTTGACGCATCAGTTCGGCCGCTTTCTCCGCGATCATGATGGTGGGGGCATTGGTGTTGCCGCTGGTGATGCGCGGCATCACCGAGGCGTCCACCACACGCAAACCGCGCACACCGCGCACACGCAATTGCGGGTCGACCACGGCCAAGTCGTCCGTGCCCATGCGACAGGTGCCCACGGGGTGGTAAATGGTGTCGGTGTTGGCACGCACCCATTCGGCCAGCTCGTGGTCGTGTCTCAACGAGGCCGTCACCGGGCTTTCTCGGCTCACCTGGCTGAGGGCGGGTTGCGACAAGATGCGTTGGGCTTGCCGCACACCGTCGACCAATCGCGCCAAGTCTTGCGGGTCTGACAAGAAGGCTGGGTCGATGCGCAGGCCGTCGTGGGCTCCCGGACCGGCCAGTCGAAGACGTCCACGGCTGCGGGGTTGCAGCAAACACACATGCAAGGAATGTCCGTGGCCCCAAGTGAGGCGACGGCCGTGGTCAACCAATTTCCCCATCACGCTGTGCAGCTGGATGTTGGGTGTGGGTTGTGCCGGATCGCTGCGCAAGAACACACCGGCTTCGGCGAAGTTGCTGGTCAAGCGGCCCTGGCGGTGCTGGCGCCAGGCCCAGACATCGCGCAGCAAGGGGCCGATGGCACCGAGCGACAAGCCAAACAACTCGGTTTGCCCCGGCGCGTCGGACTGCAGGACGCAGTCCGGGTGGTCGTGCAGGTTTTCGCCCACACCGGGCAGCTCGTGTTGCACGGCCAAGCCCATGGTTTGCAGGTGGGCCCCGGGCCCGATGCCCGAGCGCATCAACAAAGCCGGCGACTCAAACGCACCCGCACACAGCACCACTTCACCACGCGCAGCGGCGTAGGTGCGCTGACCCGCGCGCTCAAACCAAACACCCACGGCTTGTCCGTTTTCCAAGGCGATGCGCGTGGCGTTGGCGCCGGTCATGACACACAGGTTGGGCCGCTGCAGGTGGGGCGTGAGGTAGGCCTTGGCGGCGCTGCAGCGCTCACCGTGGCGGTGCGTGACTTGGTAGAGGCCGGCGCCGGCTTGATCCGCGCCGTTGAAGTCGGGGTTGGCACGGTGGCCGGCCTGCACCGCGGCTTGAACAAAGCGCTGTGCAAAACCGTTGGGGGAGCGCAGGTCGGCCACGTTGAGTGGCCCGCCTTGGCCGTGGCCCTCATCGGTGAAGCGTTCGTTGTGTTCGGCGCGCTTGAAATAGGGCAACACGTCCGCCCAAGCCCAGCCGGTGTTGCCCAGCGCGGCCCAATGGTCGAAGTCCTCAGGCTGCCCACGGAGGTAAATCATCGCGTTGACCGAACTGCTGCCGCCCAAGACGCGCCCACGCGGCATGTACGCGCGCCGACCGTTGAGCCCCGCTTGGGGCTCGCTCACGAAGGGATGCATGTAGCGCTGCTGGTGCGCCAGGACGGCCAGGCCGGCGGGGCAATGGATCAGCACACTCTGATCGGGGGGGCCGCTTTCGAGCAACAAGACGCGCACAGCGGGGTCTTCGGTCAAGCGCGCGGCCATCACGGCACCGGCCGAGCCGGCGCCGACCACGATGTGGTCAAACACGTCATGGTGTGGATAGGGTTCTGGGTTCATGCGGCATTGGATCGCCTTGTTTAGGGGCTTGCTCCTAGGGCAAACCCGCATGGGTTACTAAACCAGAACAAATCTGCAGATGTAACAAAGTTCCATGTTTCGAATACCATGGTTACATCGTGCGCCGATGGGGTGTGCGTGACATTCTTTCTATCGAGAACCCAGACATGACCCTAAAAATTGGTATCAACGGCTTTGGCCGCATCGGCCGCAACGTGCTGCGCAGTGCGGTCGCCAACTTCCCCGACGTTGAGATCGTCGCCATCAACGACTTGCTCGAGCCCGATTACTTGGCGTACATGCTCCAGTACGACAGCGTGCATGGGCGCTTCAAAGGTACGGTCGAGGTGCAAGGTTCCAACATCGTGGTGAACGGCAAAACCATCCGTTTGACCCAAGAGCGTGACCCAGCGCAGCTCAAATGGGATGCGGTTGGCGTGGACGTGGTGATCGAATCCACCGGTCTGTTCTTGGACAAAGACAGCGCAGGCAAACACCTGGCTGCAGGCGCCAAAAAAGTGATCATCTCCGCGCCTTCCAAAGACGACACCCCCATGTTCGTCTACGGCGTCAACCACGCGTCCTACGCCGGCCAAGCCATCATCAGCAACGCCAGTTGCACGACCAACTGTTTGGCCCCGGTGGCCAAGGTGCTCAACGACCGATGGGGCATCCAGCGTGGTCTCATGACCACCGTGCACGCCGCCACGGCCACGCAAAAAACCGTTGACGGCCCCAGCAACAAAGACTGGCGCGGTGGGCGCGGTATTTTGGAAAACATCATCCCCAGCAGCACCGGCGCGGCCAAGGCGGTCGGTGTGGTGTTGCCCGAACTCAAAGGCAAGCTCACCGGCATGGCGTTTCGTGTGCCGACCTCGGACGTGTCGGTGGTGGACTTGACGGTGGAACTCATCAAGCCCGCCACGTACGCTGAAATCTGTGCCGAGATGCAAGCGCAAAGCCAAGGCGCGCTCAAAGGGGTCTTGGGCTACACGACCGACAAAGTGGTGGCCACCGACTTCCGTGGCGAGACCTGCACCAGTGTGTTTGACGCGGATGCAGGCATTGCCTTGGACAGCACCTTCATTAAAGTGGTGAGCTGGTACGACAACGAGTGGGGCTACTCCAACAAATGCGTGGAGATGGCCCGCGTGGTGGGCCGTTAAGGACAGGCCAATAGGGTTTTGCCCGCTAAGGCCTCCCCAACGCTCAAGACCATGGAGCGTTGGGCCTCGGTGATGGCGGGCAAACGCAAAGCCCAGCTGACGGATTCCGCACGCTCCAAAGCCACGCGGGCGGTTTTAACGCCCTTGCTCTGAACAACCGCCAAAGCCTCTTTGGCGGCGTCTTCGTTGGAGAACGTGCCCAAAGCCAAACCTGGCACCAAGCGTGGCGTGGTGACCACGCGGTAATCGATTTTGAGGCGACGCAAAGTGGCTTTGCGTTGTTCCATCACCTCGGGCTTCTCAAATTTGCCCCAATACACAATCCAGCGTCCGTTGGTGCGCGCCTCGGCGAGCGACCAAGCTTCAGCGGGCAAGTTCAAGCCGCTCATGGCTTGACGCAAGGCATTGGCTTGGGCCGGGGTGAAACCGGGCGCCCACAAACAGCTGGTTGGCTCAGCTACCACCAAGGGCATTGCGGGTGTATCGGGCGCTGTTTGGTCGTTGGCGCTGTTGAGCAAGCGGATGGCCGAGGCTTGTACTTCTTGTTGCTGTCGCTGTGGCTCACTCACCCGCGCGGGGGCCCAGCCCTGTTCTTTGAACAGGCCTTGGCTCCAGGCAAAAAACACCGCATTGGCGGCCATCAGCAGCAAAAGAACCCATCTCAGCATGGTCGAACACCCACGGTTGAACTTGTCACAGTCATCATGCCTTGGGCCGTTTGCACTTGCAAACCCCCTTGTCCATCGACACCACAGGCCAAGCCTTGCTGGCCATCTGACAGGATGACCGGTAAACCTGCCAAAGCGTCACGATCGGCGTAGGCTTGGCCAAAAGGGCCAAAGCCTTCGCGTTCAAAGCGCACCACATCGCTCACCAAACTGGGCAAAACCCGGCTGAGCACATCACCCCGGGTCACGGCTGCCTCAAGGCCCAGCACTTCGGACAAGCCGGCGGGGGCTTGTGGCGCCATGGTTTGTGCTTCATCTTGGGGCCAAGCTTCAGGGCTGGGCGTGTCCAAGTTCAGGCCCACACCGATGACGACGTAACGCTCGGGGCGCTGGGGGATGGTGGCGGTTTCCACCAAAATGCCGCCGACTTTGCGTTGTTGCCACCAGAGATCGTTGGGCCACTTCAAACGCAAGTCGGGATGCAATGATCGCGCCAGACTCAAACCCACCACCAGCGACAAGCCCGACCAATCCACAGGCGCCAAGGGCAGGCCCAAAGAGAAAGTCAAGGCGCGGTGGGTGGCGGTGTGCCAAGCTTTGCCCATGCGTCCGCGCCCTGCGGTTTGGGTTTCAGCCACCAAGACGGCAGGTTGAATCAAACCTTCTCTGACTTGCAGCATCAAACGCGTGTTGGTGGAGTCCACCGTGGGCACAACCTCGATCGACAGGCCGGGCAGCTGACCCGACAACGCCACCCAAAGCGACTCGGCGTGGGTGCGCAGGCTGGCGTCGCTCGGGGCCACGGGCATGTCAGCGCCTGCGCTTCTTGGGCGCGAGCAAGGTGCCGCGGCAGTTTTTTGCGCCGCACCAGCAGGGGTACTCGGCTTTAAGGGCCTTGGTGTAAGGCTCGTCGATCACCAAGCCGTAGTCGTAAAAGAGCTCTTCGCCCGCGGCGATGTTGCGCAAGGCGCGGATGAACACCCGGCCGCCCTCTTCGTCGGCTTCGCAGTTGGGTGCGCAGCTGTGGTTGATCCAGCGCGAAGAGTTGCCGCCGTGTTTGGCGTCGATGACG
>CAZNWS010000083.1:0-6583 GCA_964576495.1 uncultured Hydrogenophaga sp.
CGGTGCACCACGTGCACGGCGGTGCCGCCCAAGTCCAACACCGTATCCGCCCCTTGCAGCCAACGCTGGGGCAAGACCACCTCGGTGCCCTTCATTTTTTCTTTGAGCACCGGGGCGTTGGCCCTCAGGTGCTGAGGGCCTCGCGCCACCATGTCGGCTTGCGCGTTGGCATGCGCCAGGGTTTGAGCGCCTTGAGCTTGAAAATACCCATTGCCCAGCCAGCGGTGGTCTTGCCCACCGGTGTTGATCACCCAGCGAATGGGTTGTGGGGTGACCTTTTGCGCCGCGGCAGCGATCTGCTGGGCACCTTGCCAGCTCGCACCACTGTCGATCAACACCGCCCCCTTGGGCGTGACGACCAAACCGAAGTTGGCGTTGAGCGCTTCGTTCTCGTAGGTCCGGCCTTCGGTGTCGCCCACGTAGGCGTAGACATTGGGGGCCACGGGGGTGAACACCACCTCCACGGCGTGGGCCACCCCCATGCTTGCCCAAGCAGCACAAACCGCCAATGCGGACCACCACCATTGAAATTTCAAAGACATGTTCTGCGCTTTCATGAAAACAACCTCAATGGGCAGATGTGGAAAGATCTTCACACTCACAAGCCATCGTTGACAACTCGCAGGGCTGCCCTTGGCAGCAGTGCGCCGTCAGGTAAGCCAACAAATCGTTCATGCTGGCGAACTCGGCGCGGTAGACGAAGTGTCGCCCAGCCCGCTCGCTGCTGACCAAGCCCGCGTGGCTGAGTTCTTTGAGGTGAAAGGACAAAGCGGTGGGGGAGCACGCCAAGAGCTCGCAGAGTTGCCCCGGGTGCAGGCCCGCCAGGCCCGCGCCGACCAGTTCGCGAAACACCCGCAAGCGGGTGGCTTGGGCCAAGGCGGCCAAGGCTTGCAGGGCTTGGGTTTCGGTCATGTGTTCTCCTGAATCAAGGGTGTGGTCGCCATGCGCGTGGGAAAGGCCAAGGTCATGAGCCAACACACCACAAGCATCAAGGCCGAGCCGATGAGCGCATACAACAAGCCGCCCCACTGGTAGAGCAAGCCCGACATCAGCGTGCCGAAGAAACGCCCCAAGGCGTTGGCGGCGTAATAAAAGCCCACGTCTTCGGCGGCTTTTTCGCTGCCCGCGTACGCCAAAATCAAATACGAGTGCACCGAGGAATTGACCGCAAAGGCGACGCCAAACACACCCAAGCCACCGACCACCCACCACTGAAGGTCGGGCACCCCAGCCCAGACCGCAGCGGCAATCGCCATGGGCACCAGCGCCAGCGCCAAGGACCAGGCACGGGCCGCTGGCACCTCAGCGCTCAGGCCGTCGGGGCTGCGCTTGACCAAGGCTGGCGCCATCGCTTGCACCAAACCGTAACCGATGGTCCACGCGGCCAAGAAGCCACCGACCATGGCGAAGTTCCAACCCTGCGAATACAAAAACACCGGCACACCGACCACGAACCAGACGTCGCGCGCGCCGAACAAGGCCACACGCGCCGCGGCCAAACCGTTGATGCCAGCGTTTTTGGCGAACAGCTCTTTGGCCGACTTCGACGCCTTTGCCTTGCCCATCAAGGGCGGCACGGCCCACACCACACCGATCAAAACGATCAGCAACAAACCCGCCATCAACCACAGCGAGGGGGCAAAGCCCAAGGCCTGCAGCATCAAGCCGCCCAAGAAAAAGCCCATGCCTTTCATGGCGTTTTTGCTGCCGGTGAACCACGCCACCCACTTGAAGAGTTGGTTGTTGCCACCGTCCTCGGCCTTGGCTTGCGCCTGGGTGATTTTGATGGCCGATTTGCTGGCGGTCTTGGTCAGGTCTTTGGCCACGCCGCAAATGCCCTGCGCCATCACCACCCACGCCACCGACATCGCCACCGTCCAGCTCGGATCGAGCACAGACAACACACCGAAGCCGGTGATTTGTGTGACCAAACCCACGATGAGCATGCGCTGGATGCCGTAGCGCGTGGCCAACCACCCCCCGATGAGGTTGGCCACCACACCCGCGGCCTCGTAAAGCAAGAACAAAAACGCCAGCGTGAACGGCGAGTAGCCGAGTTGGTAGAAGTGCAGCAGCACCAACATGCGCAAAGCGCCATCGGTGAGCGTGAAACCCCAGTAGGCCGAGGTGACGATGGCGTAGTGCCGCGTGGCGCTGTTCATGGCGTCACAGACCGCGGTTTTGCATGTGCACGGCCAAATCGACCATGCGGCAGGCGTAGCCCATTTCGTTGTCGTACCACGCGTAGACCTTGAGCAAGCTGCCGTCGGTGACCATGGTGGACAAAGCGTCCACGATGGAGCTGCGCGTGTCGCGGGCGTAATCGGCGCTCACCAGTGGGCGCGTCTCGTAACCCAAGATGCCGGCCAAAGGGCCCGCCGCGGCGGCTTCGAACAAGGCGTTGACCTCTTCGACCGTGGTGGCGCGCTGCAGCTCGAACACGCAGTCGGTGAGCGAGGCGTTGAGCGCGGGCACGCGCACGGCGTGGCCGTTGAGTTTGCCTTTGAGCTCGGGGTAGATCAGCGCAATGGCGGTGGCGCTGCCGGTGGTCGTGGGCGCCAAGCTCATCATGGCGCTGCGGGCGCGGCGCAGGTCTTTGTGCGGCGCGTCCACCACCAAATTGGTGTTGGTGGGGTTGTGCAAGGTCGTGATTTGGCCGTGTTGGATGCCGATGGCCTCGTGCACCACTTTGACCACCGGGGCCAAGCAGTTGGTGGTGCAGCTCGCGGCGGTGATGAGGCGGTCGCGGCTGGGCTCATACAGGTGTTCGTTCACACCCACCACCACGTTGAGCACACCGCCGGTTTTGACGGGTGCGGCCACGATGACGCGCTTGGCGCCACGGTCCAAATGGCCTTGCAAGGTTTCTGGGGTGAGGAATTTGCCGGTGCACTCGAGCACCACGTCTACGCCCAAGTCGCCCCATGGCACATCACCGGGGATGGCGTGGCTGCTGAACGACAGCGTGTGTTGGTCGATGCGGATGCGGTCTTCGCCCTCGGCGGCGATGTCGGCGCGCCACTTGCCCTGCACCGAATCAAAGGCCAGCAAATGGGCCGTGGCGGCGGCACCGCCCTTGAGTTCGTTGAGGTGAACCACATCCAAGCGGTTGCCCGCGCGGGGATCGTCCGAGGGGCGCTCGGCCGCGCCCATGGCCGCACGCAGGGCCAAACGGCCGATGCGGCCCATTCCGTTGATACCGACTTTCATGACAGGTCCTTTCAGGGAGAGAGTTTAACGTTTCAAGAAATATTGAACGATTGTCTCCACCCCATGTGACCGTTGTGTGACGGCCGCGATTATTGGAAGGCGACTTCGGCGAAGCTGCGCAATTTGCGGCTGTGCAGCTGGTCCACCCCACCCTCGCGCAAGCGCTCGATGGCGCGAATGCCGATGCGCAGGTGCTGGTCCACGCGCTCGCGGTAGAAGTGGTTGGCCATGCCCGGCAGCTTGATCTCGCCGTGCAGCGGTTTGTCGCTCACACACAGCAAGGTGCCGTAAGGCACACGGAAGCGAAAGCCGTTGGCTGCGATGGTGGCCGACTCCATGTCCAGCGCCACCGCGCGCGACTGCGAGAAGCGCTGCTGCGGTGTGCTGGCCACGTTGTGGGTGGGCAGCAATTCCCAGTTGCGGTTGTCGGTGCTGGCCACGGTGCCGGTGCGCATGATGCGCTTGAGCTCGGCCGGCGGCACTTGGCTCACATCGGCCACCGCGCCCTCCAAGGCCAGTTGGATTTCGGCCAGCGCCGGGATGGGCACCCACAGCGGCAACTCTTCGTCCAACACATGGTCTTCGCGCACATAAGCGTGGGCCAACACGTAGTCGCCCAAGCGCTGGCTGTTGCGCAGGCCCGCGCAGTGGCCCAGCATCAACCAAGCGTGTGGCCGCAACACGGCGATGTGGTCGGTGATGGTTTTGGCGTTGGCCGGCCCCACGCCGATGTTGACCATGGTGATGCCGCTGCGGTCGGCGCGCATGAGGTGGTAGCCCGGCATCTGCGGCAAGCGCGGGGGCGCTGCACCCAAAGCGTCCGCGGCCTCAGCGGCCAAGCCCACGCGGCGCGTGACCACATTGCCTGGCTCCACAAACGCGGTGTATTCGCTGTTCGGGTTGGCCATCTCGGCGTGGCCCAAGCGAATGAACTCGTCGATGTAGAACTGGTAGTTGGTGAAGAGCACGAAGTTTTGGAACCACTCGGGCGCGGTGCCGGTGTAGTGGCGCAGGCGCTGCAAGGAATAGTCCACGCGCGGCGCGGTGAACAAAGACAAAGGCAAGGGCTCACCGGGTGCGGGGCGGTGGGTGCCGTTGGCGATGCCGTCGTCCATGGCCGCGAGGTCGGGCAAATCAAACACGTGCCGCATGAGCGAGCGACGCTCGGCGCTCAGGTGACCTTCGACGTGGTCGTGCTCGGCGAACGAAAAATGGATGGGGATGGGCTGGGTGCTCAGGCCCACCTCCAGCGCCTCGCCGTGGTTGGCCAAGAGCAAACGGAACTGCTCTTGGTAGTACTCGGCAAACAAGTCGGGGCGCGTCAACGTGGTCTCAAATCGCCCGGCCTCGGCCACGAATCCGTAGCTCAGGTGTGTGGCCTGTGCATGGTCAAAAGCGCGTCGAGCGTGCAAACGCACAAAGGGGTAACAAGCGCGGATGCGTTGGTCGGGGACGTCGCGGCCGGCCACGAAGTCTTGCATGGCTTGGCGCAAATGCGCCACGCTGTGCGCATACAGCGTTTGCACTTGCTGCCAAGCCGAGGCGGCGTCGGTGTGTTGGGTCGGGGCGATGAAGGCGGGTTGGTGGTGCATCGATGAAACCTGCGAAATGGCGTTCGGACCATTATGCGGGGGTGCTGTGACCAAACTGCGAAAATACCGCTTGTGACACCCACCGAACTGACCTTGTGCCCTCACCCCAGCCAACACAGCGATGTGCCTGCCCCGCGCGTGACGCTGAGTGCGCACCCCCACGGCCTGAGCCTGGTGTTTGTCTTGCCCGATGTGCGCGGCTTGGCCTTGCCCGCGAGCGGCTTGCGCGGCGCGGCCGACGGCTTGTGGCAACACACCTGTTTTGAATGCTTTGTCGGTGTGGCCGGCGAACGCGCCTACGCCGAGTTCAACGCCTCACCGTCCTTACCCGATGGCCAATGGGCGCACTACCGCTTCAGCGACGAGCGCCAACGCGACCCGCAACCCAGCACCACCGCCCTGCACCCCCGCAGCCAGCTCGAAGGCCATGGCCTGCGCCTGAGCTTGGACCTGCCGTGGTCGGTGTTGCCCGACCCACAACAGCCCTGGGACCTGGGCTTGAGCACCGTCACCGAATCGCAAGACGGTCAGATCACCCATTGGGCGCTGCGCCACGACCGCGCCCAAGCCGACTTCCACCACCGCGCCAGTTGGATGCGCATCGCCGCCCCCTGGCCCAACCCCACCCCCACACCATGAAACTCGGCATCGAACGCTTGTTGTCTGAACCCGCTTTGCGCGCCCCACTGCAAGGCCGACGCGTGGCCTTGTTGGCCCACCCGGCATCGGTCACGCGCGAGCTCACGCACAGCATCGACGCGCTCTCGGCCCTGCCCGAGGTGCGCTTGAGCGCGGCCTTTGGCCCACAACACGGCTTGCGCGGCGACAAGCAAGACAACATGGTCGAGTCGCCCAACTACGTGGACCCGCGCTGGGGCATCCCGATCTTCAGCCTCTACGGTGAGGTGCGCCGCCCCACCGACGAGATGATGGACAGCTTCGACGTCTTGCTGGTGGACTTGCAAGACCTGGGCTGCCGCATCTACACCTTCATCACCACGCTGCGCTACGTGCTAGAAGCCGCGGCCGCGCACGGCAAAAGCGTGTGGGTGCTCGACCGACCCAACCCCGCGGGTCGCCCCGTCGAAGGCCTGACGCTGCAGCCCGGCTGGGAAAGCTTCGTGGGCGCAGGCCCCATGCCCATGCGCCACGGCATGACCATGGGCGAGCTGGGCCACTGGTTCATCGCCACCTTGGGGCTGACGGTGGACTACCGCGTCATCACCATGAGCGACTGGGCACCCGAAGCCGCACCGGGCTTTGGCTGGCCCACCGAGCGCAGCTGGGTCAACCCCAGCCCCAACGCCGCCAACCTGAGCATGGCCCGCGCCTACGCCGGCACCGTGATGTTGGAAGGCACCACGCTGAGCGAAGGCCGAGGCACCACACGCCCGCTGGAGCTGTTCGGCGCGCCCGACATCGACGCCAACCGCTTGATCGAAGACATGCGCCACACAGCACCGCAGTGGCTCAAAGGCTGCGTCTTGCGCAGCTGCTACTTTGAGCCCACCTTCCACAAACACGCGCACCAGCTGTGCGCGGGCGTGCAGATCCACGTCGAAGACCCCAGCCACTACGACCACAAGGCCTTCCAACCTTGGCGCTTGCAAGCCTTGGCGTTCCGCGCTGTGCGCATGCAACAGGCCGACTACCCGCTGTGGCGCGACTTCCCCTACGAGTACGAACACGACCGCTTGGCCATCGACCTGATCAACGGCGGGCCCGGTTTGCGCGAATGGGTGGACGACCTCAGCGCCCCGCCCGAGGCCTTGGAAGCGCTG
>CAZNWS010000084.1:0-6414 GCA_964576495.1 uncultured Hydrogenophaga sp.
GTTTGCGCCGCCCTACATCGTGGAGAAGTCGCACATCGACACCATGGTCAACGTGTTGGCCGACGCCATCCAACGCAACGCCTGAACGTTTCAGCGCGGCCGCGCCATGTCAGCGCAGTGGTCGCGCTCGGGCGTGGCCGGAGTGACCCAAGTGGCATCGGCGAGGCCTTTGGCGTCGGTGTGGGTTTTGCCGGCTTGCATCCACACCACATGGGCTTGCTGTGCCAAGGCCGCTGACCAAAATAGCGGGATGCCCCGGTCGCGTTTGACGTGTTCTGCGCCCGCCACCACCAACACCGTTTTGCCAGACTGTAGCCAGCGCTCGGCGATTTGGGCCATGCGCTGATCGCGGGCGATCTGGATGCGCGCCATGCCCGGTACTTGGGAAGCGGGCAAAAGCCCACAGTGACTACCCACCATGCGTTCGCGGTGATCGGCCAACACCCCAGCGGGCACCTGCGCGTCCCATTGTTCGTCGCGCATGACCTGGCCCATGGCCGAGCGTGGCAGGTTCGCGCCCACCACCGGTACACCCAAACGCACCGCTTGCATCACCACTGGGCCATAGCGTTGCCAGGGCCAGCCTGCGTCGTTCCAACGCAAGCGCTCGCGCACCTGGGCTTCGGTGGCATCGGTGGGCAAGCCTGAGGTGTGGGTACCGTCATCGGCCATCTCCAGCGCCAAGGCCGATAGGCCGGGCGATTGCGCCAATCGCGCCACGCTCAGTTGGGCCAGGGTTTGGTGCGCATCGGCGTCGTGTTGTTCGCCCAACAAGACCACGGAGGCTTGCGTGGGCAATTCGTTGACACGAGACCGCCAATGCGCCTCAGGGCTGGCGCAAGCACTTAGCCACAGCGCAGCGGCCAGTGGCGGGAAAAATCCCGGCCGCATGGAGCAGGTCAGTGCACCACCACCGGCATCTGGGCCAGCGAAGCGTAGCGCTCGAGCATGTCTTCAACCTCGTCTTGCGACGGGGTGGACTGTTGCCAAGCGCTGATGTGTTGTTGGAAGAGTTCGGCCCAAGAGCCATCAAGGTAAACCTCTTTGCCCGAACGTTTGTCCACGATTTCAAAACCGTGGCGTGGCAATTGCGGTGCCGCGTCTTCTTGGACGTCGGCGTCGTCGACCGCGTTGGCCAAGATGTGGACCACGGCGAAGGATTCTGAGTCGTAGACGGTGTTCATGACCAAAGTCCTTTCTGTTGTGCTGGCATCGTGAGAATAAGCTTACATCGAAATGCGTTGGGCTTGCGCTGATGGTGTTTTAGCTGGGGATGGGGTGGGTTTTTTCAAGGGGTCAATATCAAGCGTTGGTCGAGCCAGTCTCCGTTGCTTTGGGTGATGCGGATGCGCACCGGCAGGTGCTGTAAGTTCGGCGCCATCCACAGCTCCACCGTGTTGTCGCGTTCATGCAAGGCCGCTCGCAACAAGTGACGTGCCGCCAAGGGTCCATTGGGCAGGTCCACCGTTTCCAAGTCACCCACCGACCACACCCACACGTCCACCGCTCGAGAGCTGGCCACTGGCACCGCGATCGATTGGCCTGCCTCAACCAGTTGCGCTTGCAGTTGCGTCGCCAATTGAAGGATCACGCTCAAGCGGTCTTGGGTGCCGGGCAACAGCGGGGCGTCGGGTCGGTTGCGGCTGAAGCGCACCCGTTGACCTTCGTAGTCAAAGTGGGTGGCGGCTTCGTCGCGCTGGCGTTCCCCAAAACGATCGGGCATCAGGCCTTGCGGTCCGATGCGCCCCGAGCTGGTTTGGGTGCGGGTGCCGAACAACACCATGCGCACCGCCAACGAAGCGTCGTAGCGCCCGTCCACCGTCGTCCACTCAAACAAGCCCTCGGCAAACACGTTGCGACCTTTGACTTGCCCGGTGATGTCGTAGACCAGTTGGGTCGGCTCGGGCGGCACGGCGATGGGCTGCTCCACTGGGGTGACGACTGGGGTGTCTTCTGCCGATTCAAGCTCAGGCGGGGGGGCGCTGGTTTCGGCGGGTGCCATCGACGCCGGGTCTGCCTCTGGCGTAGGCGCTGGCGCCGTGGGCTGGGCCACCACGGTGGGTTTCGGTGGCGGGGGCTTGGTGATCGGTGGTGGTTTGCTCAGCCAGCGAACCGACGTCACGCGGTGTGCGTTGGGAGTGGTGTCGGCCTTGGCGTTGGCGGCTGGCGTGAGCAACGCGTCTTGCGACACGCTGGTCGTGCCTGGGTGTTGGGGAATGATGGCCGAGAAGTCGAGCAGCAGGGCCGCATGGACCACGACCACCAGCGCGATCAGCCACCACAAGGCTCGGCGTGGAATGCCGGGTCTGGGGTGGCCTAAAATTTGACCATCTGGAGAATTGCGCATGAAACTGGCCACGTACAAAGACGGCTCACGGGATGGACAATTGGTGGTGGTCAGCAAAGACCTGAGCACGGCCCATTATGCGACCGGCATCGCCCACACGCTGCAACAAGCCTTGGACGATTGGAACTTCATCGCGCCGCAGTTGGAAGACCTCTACAGCACCCTCAACCAAGGCAAAGCTCGACACGCCTTTGCCTTCGATCCGGCCCTGTGCATGGCGCCCTTGCCGCGCGCCCACCAATGGGTGCAGGGCAATGCCTATGCCTCGCATCAAGCCTTGACCCAAGGCGCTGAAGCCACCAAGGAGCTGCACCTGCAGTGGGGCAGCAGTGCCGCGTTTTTGGGCGCCACCGACCCCGTGGTCTTGCCGGGCGACGCGCCGCGTGCGGACTTCGCTGCCGGTTGGGCCGCCATCACCGGTGATGTGGCGCAAGGCATCTCTTCGGGTGATGCCCTCGACGGCGTGCGTTTGTTGGCTTTGGTCAATGCGTGGCTGCTTCCAGAAGCGCCGCACACGGTCGCGCCATGGGTGGCCTTCTCGCCCGTGGCGGTCACGCCTGACGAGTTGGGCGAGGCGTGGTCGCGCGGGCGCGTGCACCTGACGCTGCAGACCCGCTGGAACGAACGCAAGGTGGGTTTGTGTGACGCCGCCGTGGGCATGACGCACCACATGGGCGCTTTGATCTCAGCGGTGGCGGCGCACCGCCCGGTGCGCGCCGGCACCGTGGTCGGCACCGGCCCCGTCAGCAATCCCGCCGCCGACAGCGGGGCCAACCGCTGGCCCAAGGGCTACCACAGCGTGGCCGAGAAGCGGGCGATGGAAATGGCCATGGACGGTGCCGTCAGCACCGATTGGGTGGCGCCGGGCGACCGCGTGGCGGTCGAAGCCAAAGGCGCCGATGGCCAGAGCGTCTGGGGCACCATCGAGCAGGGCTTGCCGCCCACGCCTGAGCCTCAATAAATCTGGTTCAGGTCGGCGAAGCCTTTGATCTCGATGGGGTTCTTGAACGGATCGAGAAAGAACATCGTCCACTGTTCGCCAGGCTTGCCCTCAAAGCGAATTTGCGGCTTCATCACAAAGTCGATGCCGGCGGCCGTGAGGCGGTCGGCCAAAGCGCGCCAGTCCGGCAGGCTCAGCACCAAACCGAAGTGCGGCATGGGCACCCAATGACCGTCCACCTTGCCGGTGTTTTGGGTTTTGAAGGGCTCACCCAAGTGCATGGAAATTTGATGACCAAAGAAGTCGAAGTCCACCCAGGTGTCGGTGCTGCGGCCTTCTTGGCAGCCCATCACGTCGCCGTAAAAGCGGCGGGCGGCGTCCAAGTCGGTCACGTTGAAGGCGAAGTGAAACAGGCTTTTCATGTTGAACAGCTTACAACAGCTGTCAGCCCTGCGTTGGCTGGTGTGGGGTTTAATGGATTGGTCTGTTCAACCATCAGGAGTGCCCCATGGCCCACAACGCCGGTTTTGATTTCACCCAGTTCGTTCCCGGGTTCGATTTCCTGAAAAACTTGGGCGCGGGTTCGGGCGCGTCACCCAGTGCCGCCAGCGCTTGGGTCGCTCCCACCCTAGATCCCGAGGAGTTGGACAAGCGCATCCAAGAACTCAAGACCGTGCAATTTTGGTTGGAGCAAAACGCCAAGGCTTTGGGGGCGACCATCCAAGCGCTGGAGGTCCAGCGCATGACGCTGAGCACCCTCAAGAGCATGAACATGAATTTCCAAGACATGGTCGATGCCGCCAAACCCGACGCGGCACCGGACCAACCTTCGGCGGCGCCCGGCGTGGACCCCGCTCAGTGGTGGAACGCCTTGACCCAACAGTTCCAAAACATCGCCAGCCAAGCGGTGCAAGACATGGGGCAACACGCTCAGGCCCACGCCGCGCCCAGCGCCAGCAAAGCCCAACCCAAGGCCAAATCGACACGCAAACCCGCCGCCAAAGCCGCAACCAAACGCAAACCCGCTGGCCGATGAAACGCTTTGTTCACGCCCATGCCACGCACCCGCAGTGGCGCATGGCGGCCGCTTTGGTGGTTGCACAGCTGCGGGCGCAAATGGCCTTGCCCGACCACGTCACGGCCCCCACGTTGGGCTTGCTCTACATCACCGATCGGTACGCCGATGATGCGCAGGCCCTGCTCGACCACCTCAGCGCCGAACTGCCCGAGGTGACCGACTGGGTGGGCACCACCGGGGTGGGCATCGTGGCCAACAACGTCGAGTACTTTGACGAAGGTGCGCTCGCCGTCATGCTGTGCGACGTGCCGGTGGACCAATACCGCGTGTTCAGTGGCGTGGCACCGTTGTCGCCCAGCGGCCGCGCCGCAGCGGCAGGCTTTGTGGCCCACACCGCGCTCATCCATGCCGATGCCCACACCAGCGAGCTCGACGAACTGATCACCGAAATGGCCGAGCGCACGACCAGCGGCCACGTGTTCGGTGGTCTGTCGAGTGGCCGAGGCTCAGTCGTTCAGTTTGCCTTGAGCAGCGCGGGGCAACTGGCCGGACAAGGTGCTTCCAGTGCGGTCTTGCGCGGGGGCTTGAGTGGCGTGGCGTTTTCACCCGAAGTGGCCTTGGTGTCCCGCGTCACCCAAGGCGCACAGCCTTTGGGGCCCACCCGCACCGTCACCGACGCCGAGCGCCATGTCGTCTATGCCTTGGACGGCGAGCCCGCTTTGGACGTCATGTTGCGCGATCTCGCCATTTCACTCGACCACCCCGAGGCCGCCATTGCCCGCGTGCGGCGCAGTTTGGTGGGTTTGGTGTTGCCCGACGCCATCCCTGTACCCACATCGGGTTTGCACGTGGCGGGTCAATTTGGCTCGGACGTGTTGGTGCGCCACCTGATCGGCTTGGACCCCGAGCGACGGGGCGTTGCCATTGCCGCCAATGCCCCGGTGGGCACGCGCTTGACCTTTTGTGAACGCCACGCCGCCGCCGCCCGCGCCGACCTCATGCGCATGTGCGCCGAAGTCCGCGAAGAACTCGAAACCGTGTCGGTCTCTGACGAGCAGTGGGCCGACCCCTTCCAAGCCGAACCCGCGCGCCCCATCTTGGGCGCGGTCTACATCAGCTGTGTCGGCCGAGGTGGCCCCCACTTCGGCCAACCCAACGCCGAGATGCAACTGGTGCGACATGCATTGGGCGACGTGCCGCTGGTCGGCTTCTTCGCCAGCGGCGAAATCGCACACCGCCAAGTGCATGGGTACAGTGGGGTGTTGACGGTGTTTGTGGGTGGTTAGAGAACAATTAGTCAGGCTCACGAATGCTGATCAAATATATAATCAATACCCATTTTATTTTCATTAAGAGGAATTTTTTATGAAAAAAGTAATAGCTTTCTCCCTTTTTGCCGCGACTGTTGGTTTGTCTGTGGCTCAGCCCTACGCTGGGGTTGAGTTTGGTTCTGCTAATGCAGATATCAGCCGTGCAGATGCCGCATACGTTGCAGACTATTTGAGCTACATCTCGTATCAACCTGTTGGGTACACCATCGATGACAGTACGACCAACTTTAGACTTTTTGGGGGGGAGATTCTTGATCCTAAAACCAAGCTTGAAGTCGGTTACTTTAGTACTGGTAAGGTCGGTGCAGATTTCACGGGTCTTTATTACGGGACTGCTCAAAGTAAAGTTTCAGCAAGTGGATTAGATCTTTCTATATTGCATGAGCCCTTCGCTAACGGAGTTTTCGTGAAGGCAGGACTGCACTCTAGTAAAGTCAAATCAAGTGCAACTGTTTCAGCTTTTGGTTACAGTGAAACGGTCTCAGAGACCTACAGTGGGATTGGATTTTTGTACGGACTGGGGTATGAAAAACCAGTAGCTGACGGCGTTAATCTGCGGGGATCGTTTGTGGTTTACGACAAACTTGGCGGTGAATCACAAGCTGATATGACCACCTTGTCATTGAGTTTGTCGAAAACTTTCTAAGTTAAAACATAGTCACTTCGAACAAAACCATCTGAAGATCCGCCTGATAAGTCAGGTTCTTTGAAACACAAAAGCCCGCAACTGCGGGCTTTTGTGTTTCAAAGTCAGTCATTTATAAAAATGATGATCAAA
>CAZNWS010000085.1:0-6381 GCA_964576495.1 uncultured Hydrogenophaga sp.
AGACGAACACGGCCGCGAGCGCGAGCGCCACAAAGTGCCATACGGCGCGGTGCTCACCGTCAAAGCCGACCAGACCATCAAGGCCGGCACCATCTTGGCCAACTGGGACCCATTGACCCGACCCATCATCACGGAATTCGCCGGTCAGGTGAAGTTCGAGAACGTGGAAGAAGGCATGACCGTGGCCAAGCAGGTCGACGACGTCACCGGTTTGTCCACCCTGGTGGTGATCGACCCCAAGCGCCGCGGTGCGACCAAGGTCATTCGCCCTCAGGTCAAACTGATCGATGCCTCTGGCTCGGAAGTCAAGATCCCCGGTACCGATCACTCGGTGACGATCGGTTTCCAGATCGGCGCTTTGATTCAGGTGCGCGACGGTCAAGACGTTGGTCCTGGCGAAGTCTTGGCCCGTATCCCGATCGAAGGTCAAAAGACCCGCGACATCACCGGTGGTTTGCCCCGTGTGGCTGAACTGTTCGAAGCCCGCAGCCCCAAAGACAAGGGCATGTTGGCCGAGATCACCGGTACCGTGTCCTTCGGTAAAGAGACCAAAGGCAAGGTTCGCCTGCAAATCACCGACCCCGATGGCAAGGTGTGGGACGAACTCATCCCCAAGGAAAAGAACATCTTGGTCCACGAAGGCCAAGTGGTCAACAAAGGCGAAAGCATCGTGGACGGCCCCGCCGACCCACAAGACATCTTGCGCCTCTTGGGCATCGAGGAACTCTCGCGCTACATCGTCGACGAAGTGCAGGACGTCTACCGCTTACAAGGCGTGAAGATCAACGACAAACACATCGAAGTGATCGTGCGCCAGATGCTGCGTCGTGTGATCGTCGAGAACGTTGGTGACTCCTCCTACATCGCTGGCGAACAGGTTGAGCGTTCGGAGATCCTCAATACCAACGACGCATTGCGAGCCGATGGCAAGGTGCCCGCGGTCTACAGCAACGTGTTGTTGGGTATCACCAAGGCTTCTCTGTCGACCGACTCGTTCATCTCCGCGGCTTCCTTCCAGGAAACCACCCGCGTGTTGACCGAAGCGGCCATCATGGGCAAGCGCGACGAACTGCGCGGCTTGAAGGAAAACGTCATTGTTGGCCGCCTGATCCCCGCCGGTACCGGCATGGCGTACCACGAAGCCCGCAAGGTGCGCGAAAAGATGGACGACGAAGAGCGCCGTGCCATCGCCGAAGCCGATGCCTTGTCTTTGGCGGCCGACCAAGCCGCCGGTGACAGCGAGGCCGATGCCGCCAACACCAGCGAGTCCGCGGAGTAACTCCCGCACGGCGTGACCCCGGTGACGCCGATCTTGCTCCATGCCCCTGGCTTCACGGCCTGGGGCATTTTTTCTGGTTTCCAAGGAGTCGCATGAGCGCAGCCCCCGTGCCTTTGTCCACCCAACTGCAAGCCACCGCACGGTGTGTCTTGGCGGTCAAACAAGGGCAGTCGCTCAGCGATGTTTTGCCTCAGGTGGATGCGCAGCTGCGCCCCGGTGTTCAAGCGCTCACCTTCCACGTTTTGCGCCATTGGGGCACCGTGAGTGCCATTGCGCGTCTATTGGCCGATCGGGCGCCTGCGCCCGCGGCCCTGGCCTTGATGCACAGCGCCTTGGCCCTGCTCTTGCCCAGCTGTGCCAGCGAAGGCGAGACGACGCCGTGGACGACCGGGGTGGCGTACGCCGAGCACACCGTGGTCAACCAAGCCGTGCAAGCGGCCAAGGCCGACCCCAAGCTCGTGCGCACAGCGTCCTTTTTGAACGCTTGTTTGCGCCGCTATTTGCGTGAACGCGACGACCTGTTGGCTGAGGTGGCGCTCGACCCCGTGGCCGTGCACAACCACCCCGTGTGGTGGATCGAACGTGTCCAGCAGGACCACCCCGAGCATTGGCGTGCGATCTTGGCGGCCAACAACCAAGCCGCACCCATGGCTTTGCGCGTCAACCCGCGCCGCACCACCCCATCACAATTGCAAACCGCTTTGGGTGAGCAAGGGGTACACAGCACGGCCTTTGGTGACCATGGTTTGGTGCTGGACAAGGCCGTGCCGGTGCAACGCATCCCCGGTTTCGAGCACGGCGATTGTTCGGTCCAAGACGCTGCCGCGCAGTGGGCGGGGCGTTTGTTGCTGGAGGGAGCAAATTTGCCACCCGGCGCACGGGTATTGGACGCTTGCGCCGCCCCCGGGGGCAAAACCGCCGATGTGCTGGAACGTGCCGATGTGCACATGCTGGCTTTGGATGTGGACGCTCTAAGAGCCCATCGGATCAGCGAAAACCTGCAACGCTTGGGCTTGTGCGCCGAGGTGCGGGTGGCCGACGCCGCCAATGTGTCGGCATGGTGGGATGGACAAGCCTTTGACGCGATCTTGTTGGATGCGCCTTGCACCGCCTCGGGTATTGTGCGCCGCCACCCCGATGTGCGTTGGTTGCGTCGCGAGAGCGATGTTCAACAGCTGGTGGCCACCCAGCGCCGGTTGCTCAAGGCCTTGTGGCCCTTACTCAAACCCGGCGGGCGCCTGCTGTACGCCACTTGCTCGGTGTTCAAGGCCGAAGGCGAAGACCAAATGCGGCGCTTTGTGAATGAACACACCGATGCCGTGTTACAACCGAGCTTGGGTCATTTGCTGCCCGGGGCTTCTGCGGCCCAAAGCAAGCTCAAAGACGATCCCCCAGGCGGGTACGATGGATTTTTTTACGCTCGACTCGACAAAATCAGTGCGTGATACCCCCAGCCTTGACCGGCGTGGGGTGTTGCTCGTGGCCCTGGGTGCCATGTTGGCTACGCATGGGGCTGTGCGAGCACAAGACTCGCCATCGTCCGGGGTGGTGGTGGAGCGTACCGCCGAGCAACTGTTGTTGACTACGCGGGTGAGCGAGACCTTGCCGGTTGCGGTTCAAGAGGCCTTGGACAAAGGCGTCGCCTTGTATTTTGTGTGGACTGCCGAGGTGCAAAGCCCACGTTGGTATTTCTGGCGCGACACCACACACACCCGCGCTGTGCGCACCTTGCGCCTGGCCTACCAAGCCTTGTCGGGTCATTGGCGATTGAGTTGGTCCAACGACACTGCACCAACGGGTGGCTTGCGCAACGCGGTGCACCAAAACCACACCAGCTTGGAGCAAGCGTGGGCTGCGGTGGGGCGTATGGTCAATTGGCCCGTGGCGCAAGCCAGTGAAATACCCAGCGAGGATGCTTGGCTGAATGTGAGCTTCAACCTGGATTTGAGTTTGTTGCCCAGGCCTTTTCAACTGGGTTTGGGTGGTTCGCAGGACTGGGTGTTGCAGCGCAACTACCGCTTACCAGTGCCCGCCGTGGGGATGACGTTGGAGTCGCGTCATGCTCGTTGAAAAAAGCTGGCGATCCAGGAAGACACGTCGGTGGACCGTCTTGGTCACCGGTGTGGCCATGGTGGCGGCTGGTTTGGTGTTGTTGTTTTTGCTGACCATGGCCACCGGCAATCGGGGGGTTTACGACGAGAACTACGCTTGGTTGTTTCGCATCAACTTGGCGGTGGCCGCGCTGTTGCTGATGGTGATTGCGTGGTTTGGCGTGCGCTTGAGCGTGCGCTTGTACCGAGGCAAATTTGGCAGCCGACTGTTGCTCAAGCTCGCGGCAGTGTTTGCGTTGGTCGGTTTGTTCCCTGGCCTGTTGATTTACACCGTGTCTTATCAATTCGTCTCTCGGTCCATTGAGAGTTGGTTCGATGTGCGCGTCGAATCCGCTTTGGCCGCTGGCTTGAACTTAGGGCGTACCACCTTGAACGTGCTGAGCAAGGACCTGAGTCATCAAGTTCGCTTGGCGGCCGATGAACTCAGTGTCTTGCCCGAACGGTCCGTGGGGTTGGCCTTGGAGAATTGGCGCGAGCGTTTGGGCGCCACCGATGTGGTGATGTGGGATGGCAACGGTGCTTTGATCGGCAGTGCGGGGGAATCTCGCTTCGCACTTAATCCTGAGCGGCCCAGTGCATCGTCGCTGCGCTTGGCCCGCGAGCAGGGCATTCTCATCAACATTGAAGGTTTGGACGACGATCTGGGTGACGTGGGTGCTGAGCAGACCCCGGTGGGCCGCATCGCGGTCTTGGCCATGGTCGATCCACCGCGCTGGTCCTTGGGCATGACGCCACGTTTTTTGCAAGTGTTCAGTCCCTTGCCTGAGGTCTTGGTGGCCGATGCTTTGGCGGTGCAAGCTGCGAACCGCGAATACCAAGAGCGTGCCTTGGGTCGTGACGGTTTGCGGCGCATGTACATCGGCACCTTGACCTTGGCCTTGTTTTTGGCGGTGTTCGGTGCGGTGGTGTTGGCCGTGGTGTTGGGCAATCAGCTACTGCGCCCCTTGTTGGTCTTGGCCGAAGGCATGCGCGAGGTGGCTGCGGGCAACCTCAGTCCCAAGCAAGCTTTGCCCCACCGCGATGAACTGGGCGGTTTGACCCGTACCTTTGCGCGCATGACCGACGATTTGGCGCAAGCCCGAGCGGATGCCAACCACAGCATGGATCAATTGGACGCTGCTCGGGCACAAGTGCAAACCATTCTGGACAACCTCACCGCTGGTGTCGTGGTGTTGCGCCAGGACGGGGCCGTGCAAAGCGCCAACCCCGGCGCGCAAAAGATGTTGCGAACACCCCTCAGCGACCACTTGGGTCAACCCCTCGACCGCTGCCCTGGTTTGGCGAATTTTGGGGCGGCCGTGCGGTCTCGCTTTGAAGCTGAGCTCGCAGAATCCAACTTGGTGCCAGGGCGTCATTGGCAGCAAACCTTTGAGTTGGATGAGGCGGGTGATAGCACAAGCCTGGCGCATCGAACTTTGGTGGTTCGTGGAGCTTGGTTGCCGCATGGCGATTGGTTGTTGGTCTTGGACGATGTCACCGACATGGTCTCGGCGCAGCGCACCAAAGCGTGGGGCGAGGTTGCCCGGCGATTGGCGCACGAAATCAAAAATCCGCTGACGCCCATCCAACTCTCGGCCGAACGCATGGCCATCAGGCTGGCACCGCAGTTGCCCGAGGGCGGGCAAGCGTTGTTGAACAAATCCGTTCGCACCATCGTCGAGCAGGTGGATGCCATGAAACACATGGTCAACGAGTTTCGCGATTTTGGTCGATTGCCTTCGGCGGTGTTGGCTCCGTTGGCCCTCAACCCTTGGCTCAGGGATATGGTCAGTTTGTACGACAACAGCCCGGTGCCGGTGTGGTTGGAATTGGATGATGAGATTCCTCTCGTGATGGTGGACGTGCAGCAATTGCGCCAAGTGCTGCACAACGTGGTTCAAAACGCGCAAGACGCTTGTGCCCAAGTGAGCATTCCATTGGTCAAGGTGAGCACCCGTCGCTCCGGTTCGGGGCACTGGGTGCGGTTGGAGGTCAGCGACAACGGACCCGGTTTCCCTGAGACCATCATCCAGCGGGCTTTTGAACCCTATGTCACCACAAAGCCCAAGGGGACTGGGCTTGGGCTGGCCGTGGTCCAAAAAATCATGGAAGAGCACGGCGGCAAAATCGAAGTCGCCAACATTGAAAAAGATGGCAAATTGTTGGGCGCCAAAGTATCGTTATCATTCGTTGTGGCGAAATAACAAAACAGATGCAGGGCAGGAGGTTAAGACATCATGGCAAACATTTTGGTTGTGGACGATGAGCTGGGCATTCGTGACTTGCTCTCAGAAATCTTGAACGATGAAGGTCATGCGGTGGAGTTGGCCGAAAACGCGGCGCAAGCCCGTCAAGCCCGTGCCCAATACCGACCCGATTTGGTGTTGTTGGACATTTGGATGCCCGACACCGATGGTGTAACGCTCCTCAAAGAGTGGGCCAGTACAGGCCAGCTCACGATGCCTGTGATCATGATGAGCGGACACGCCACGGTAGAAACCGCCGCCGAAGCCACCCGTATTGGGGCTCTGGACTTTTTGGAAAAGCCGATCACCATGCAAAAGCTGCTCAAAGCCGTGGAAAAAGGCTTGAGCAAACCCGCGGCGAGGGCGTCTGAGTCTGCGATGGCCACGGCGATGGCACCAGTCGCTGTCGCATCGCCCAATGGTTTGACCATCGAACAAGCCATGACCGGCGGACACATGGTGGCGCAAGCCCGTGTGGATTTGGGGCCACAAGCCCAACAAGCCTTCAACCTCGAAGGGCCCTTGCGTGAGGTGCGCGACGGCTTCGAGAAGGCTTATTTCGAATACCACTTGGTCAAGGAGCAAGGCTCCATGACCCGTGTGGCAGAAAAAACCGGCTTGGAGCGCACCCACCTGTACCGCAAACTCAAACAACTGGGCGTGGACCTCTCCCGCAGCAAACGCCCATCGTCTCGTTAAAAAGCACCCTCCCCATGGTGCTATAATTTCGGTCTTACCAAGGCCCGGTAGCTCAGTTGGTAGAGCA
>CAZNWS010000086.1:0-6381 GCA_964576495.1 uncultured Hydrogenophaga sp.
GCACCGACAAGAGCGTGGGGCTGGTCTCGCCGCGCAGGGTGTGGGTGAGCTCCAAATTGCGCCGCGTGGCCGCGGGCAAATCGATCAGGGCTTGGGCGCGTGCCACTTGCAGGCTGCGCACGTGGGTGAGCGCGCGGCCTTGGGTGTGTTCGGCGTAGTCGAGCAGGGCACTGGCGGCAGCGTGGGCGTCGCCCATGCCTTGGGCGTCCCAAGCGGCCAAGCTGCTGGTGTTGAGTTGTTCGCACAGCTTGCGCTCGCCCAATGCGGCGTCAAAGGCCCATGCGGGGCGCACCACGGCGATGCTGCGCTGGCCGTTGCTCACGGTTTGGCAGGCGGCGGCCACGGCTTTTTCAAAAGCGGGCGTGGTCTCGGCGCTGTAGAGCACCTCGTTGGCACCGATGCGTGCGACCCAATCGGCCAGTTCGTCGCTGGCGCATTGGGCCAAGAACACCGTGCCTTGGGTCACGCTCATCCAAGCCAAACCACAACCGGTGCGCGCGCCGGGGTGCACGGCCAAGAGCAAGGCCTCGCTGGTGTCGGACAGCAGCTCGGCGTCGGTCAAGGTGCCAGGCGTGACCACGCGCACCACCTTGCGCTCGACCGGGCCTTTGCTGGTGGCCACGTCGCCCACCTGTTCACAAATGGCCACCGACTCGCCCAACTTGATGAGGCGCGCCAAATAGGTTTCGACCGAATGAAACGGCACACCGGCCATCACCACGGGCTTGCCCGCGCTTTGGCCGCGCTGGGTCAGTGTGATGTCGAGCAGCCGCACGGCCTTTTCGGCATCTTCAAAAAACAGCTCGTAAAAGTCGCCCATGCGGTAGAACACCAGCGTGTCGGGGTACTCGGCTTTGATGGCCAAGTACTGCTGCATCATGGGGGTGTGGGGGGCGTCGGTCACGGTGGGTCGTGGGTGGTGATAATGGCGGGTCGATTATTCCATTAAGACACCATGAAATACTTTGGCTTCTCTTATGCCTTCAGTGCGGTCTGTTTGGCTTTGGCCGCTTGGTGGGGCGCGTCCACATCCATGGGTTTGTGGACCGCGCTGTGGATCACCCTGGTCTTGGCGGTTCTGGAGATCAGCCTGTCGTTTGACAACGCGGTGGTCAACGCCGGAGTGCTCAAAGACATGAGCGCGTTTTGGCGCAAGTTGTTTTTGACGGTGGGTATTTTGATTGCCGTGTTTGGCATGCGCTTGATTTTCCCCATTGCCATCGTGGCCGTCACGGCCGACATGAGCACGGCCGATACGATCAACATGGCGTTGCAAGAGCCACAGCGGTATTCGGAGGTGCTCAGCAGCGTCTACCCCGTGATCGCAGCTTTCGGCGGTGTGTTCTTGTTGATGGTGTTTTTGCACTTCATGTTCGACAAAAACAAAGAAACCCACTGGCTAGGCCCCTTGGAAGAGCGACTGACGCGCTTGGCCAAGTTCGATGCCATCAGCGTGATGTTGGCTTTGGCAGCGGTGTTTTCCACCCAGTGGTGGGTGCCGGTGGCCGATCAGACCCGTGTGTTCGTGGCCGGTGTGGCTGGGGTCTTGTTGTACTTGGCTGTGGACGCGATTGGCGCACTGTTTTCCGACGATGCCGAGGGTGAGGCGACCGTCAAGACGGTGAAGCGCACGGGTTTTGGCGCATTCATGTACTTGGAAGTGCTCGACGCGTCCTTTTCGTTTGACGGTGTGATCGGCGCGTTTGCCATCACCCGCGATGTGGTGATCATCATGTTGGGCTTGGCCATCGGGGCCATTTTCGTGCGCTCCATGACCATTTATTTGGTCGAAAAAGGCACCCTGGGCGCTTATGTGTATTTGGAGCACGGCGCGCACTACGCCATCGGCGCTTTGGCTGTGATCATGCTCATGGGCACCGTGGCCCACGTGCCTGAGGTCGTTACCGGGTTGATCGGCATTGGTTTCATTGCGGCTTCGGTGATCTCTTCGGTGCGACATCGACGCCGAGCGTCGGCTTGATGCGCTTTCCGTACAATGGACGTCCCTTGACTTTCAGGGCCCCGCCGGGCCCGCTGTATGGAAATAGCGATACTGTTTGCCCTCATCTGTCTCAATGGCTTGTTTGCCATGTCCGAGATTGCCCTGGTCACTGCCCGAAAGGCCCGGCTCCAAAAACTCATCGATGAGGGCGACAGCGGTGCCGCGGCCGCTGTCAAACTGGGCGAAGACCCCACCCGTTTCTTGTCCACCATCCAAATCGGCATCACCTCCATCGGTGTGCTCAACGGTATCGTGGGTGAGGCCGCATTGGCCGAGCCGCTCTCCATGTGGTTGATGGCTTTGGGTTTGAGCCCAACCGTGGCGTCCTACACCGCCACCGGTTTTGTGGTGTTGACCATCACCTATTTTTCCATCGTGGTCGGCGAATTGGTGCCCAAGCGCATCGGCCAGTCCCACCCCGAGACTTTCGCCCGTTTGGTGGCGCGCCCCATTCACGTCTTGGCAGTCGCCACCCAGCCTTTTGTGTGGCTGTTGTCGGCGTCCACGCGCGGCCTGTTGCGCGCCATGGGAGTGAAAGAATCCAAGGGCACGCCGGTCACCGAAGAAGAGATCCACGCCATGTTGGTCGAGGGCACCTCGGCTGGTGTGATCGAGTCGCACGAGCACACCATGGTGCGCAACGTGTTCCGTTTGGACGACCGTCAGATCGGCTCGCTGATGGTGCCGCGTGCGGACATCGTGTGTTTGGACGTGGACGACAACTTCGCCGAAAACCTCAGCCGCATCGAAGAGTCCGACCACGCCCGCTTCCCGGTGGTGCAGGGTGGGATCGAGAACATCTTGGGTGTGATCAACGCCCGCCAATGGTTGGCCCGCGCCTTGAAAGACCCCGCTCAGCAGTTGCGCGATCAGCCTTTGCAAAGCCCGCTCTACGTGCCCGAGACCATCACCGGCATGGAGCTTCTGGACAACTTCCGCCTGTCCGATGTGCACATGGCGTTTGTGATTGACGAGTACGGCGAGGTGCAGGGCATCATCACCTTGCAAGATTTGATCGAAGCCATCACCGGCGAATTCCAGCCGCGCGACCCCGAGACCTCGTGGGCTGTGCAGCGCGACGACGGCAGCTGGCTGCTCGACGGACATATCCCCGTGCCCGAGCTCAAAGACCGTTTGAATTTGGATGAGGTGCCCGAAGAAGAACGTGGCCGTTACCACACGCTCAGCGGCATGATCATGCTGCTCAGCGGTGCTTTGCCCCAAGTGTCTGATGTGGTCGAGTGGGAAGGCTGGCGCTTGGAGATCGTCGACATGGATGGGCGCGCCATCGACAAGGTCTTGGCCACCCGTTTGACCTCAACGCCAGAGGCCTCAGCGGTCGAGGCTTCAGACGTCTGAAGCACCGTCGGCCGCTGGAGCGATGGCTTGTCGCACCGCGGCTTTGTCGCCCGCACTGGCGAACTTGCTGTGTTTGCCGATCAGGCCGACCATTTGACCGTAAATGCGCGGGTTGCCGGCCAAGCACTCTTTTTGCTCCAAGAAGTCGGCTTCGCCCGAGAAGTTACCCACCAAGCCACCGGCTTCGGTCACGAGCAACGCACCCGCGGCGCAGTCCCAGGGCGAGAGGCCCATTTCAAAAAACGCATCGGTGTAGCCTGCGGCCACGTAGGCCAAATCGAGCGCGGCCGAGCCGGGGCGGCGCACGCCAGCGCAGCGCGGCATGACCTCGCCCAAAATTTGCAGGTAGTTGTTGAAAGCGTCGTTGGCGCGGAAGGGAAAGCCGGTGGAGACCAAGCACTCACCCAGCTGGGTCCGTTTGGCCACGCGGATGCGGCGCTCGTTGAGGTAAGCGCCACGGCCCTTGCTTGCGTAGAACAGGTCGTTGCGGCTGGGGTCGTAAATGACGGCTTGGTCGAGCTTGCCCTTGACCATGAGCGCGATGCTCACGCAGTACACGGGCAGGCCGTGGATGAAGTTGGTGGTGCCGTCCAGCGGATCGATGATCCAAACGTGGTCTGCGCCGCCGAATTTGCCGGGTCGTTGACCGGATTCTTCGGCCCAAATGCCGTGGTCGGGGTAAGCGCTGAGCAACGTGTCAATGATGGCGTTCTCGGCGGCCACATCGACTTCGGTCACGAAGTCGTTGGTTTGTTTGGCCGACACGCGCACCGACTCGATGTCGAGGGCGGCTCGGTTGATGATGGTTCCGGCGGTACGCGCGGCCTTGATGGCCACGTTGAGCATGGGGTGCAGACTGGACGACATGAATTGTGTTCCTCGGGTACGGACAAGACCGACCCAACAGGGGATGAGCAAAAGGGGGAAACTTTGCACCGTGGCCCGGCGATGCGGGGCGGCGACAATAGACGAGATTTTACGTGAAGCCAAGAGCGCCTCAGAAAGCCCGAGATGAAGACCCGATTCGTGTTGATTGAAACCAGCCACGCCGGCAACGTCGGCGGTGTGGCCCGCGCCATGAAGGTCATGGGCTTTGACGACTTGGTGCTGGTGCGCCCGCGCTGGGCCAATGTGCTGCGCCGCGAAGAAACCATCCAGCGCGCCAGCGGGGCCAACGATGTGTTGGCCAAGGCCCGCATCGTCGAGACGCTCGACGAGGCCCTCGAAGGCGTCAGCCACCTGTGCGCCACCGCCATGACCCCGCGCGACTTCGGCCCGCCCACCACCAGCCCACGCGCGCACTTCGCTGCCTTGACCGCGCCCGAGCGTGTGGCGGCGCAACCCGAAGCCGGCGTGGCGTTTTTGTTCGGCTCTGAGCGTTTTGGCATGGCCAACGAAGACGTCTACCGTTGCCACGTGTGTTTGCGCATCCCCACGAACGCGCAATTCGGCTCGCTCAACTTGGCCGCGGCGGTGCAGCTCGTGGCCTACGACTGGCGCCTAGCCTTGGGCGGCTTTGACGACGCCCCGCCAGCGGCGGCCAGCCCCGTGGCGAGCGCGGCCGACGCGGCCATGGTGGGGGGCTTGTTGCAGCACTGGGAGCAGGCCTTGGTGGCGGTGGACTTTCTGGACCCCGATGCACCCAAAAAACTCCTGCCGCGTTTGAACCAGTTGATCAACCGCGCGCAGCTTGCGCCCGAAGAAGTCCACATCCTGCGCGGGGTGGCCAAGGCCATGCTGCAAACCGCCGAGCGCGCCAAGCGCTAGACTCAAAACCCTTTTCACCTCGATACCGCCCATGTTTGACCGTTTGAAACAAGACGTCCGCATCATTTTGGAACGCGACCCCGCGGCGCGCAGCACCTGGGAAGTCTTGACCTGCTACCCCGGCTTGCACGCCTTGGTCATGCACCGCTGGGCGCACGCCTGCTGGCGCTTGGGTTTTCTTTGGTTGGGGCGTTTCATCTCGCACCTGGCGCGTTGGTTCACCGGCATCGAAATCCACCCTGGCGCACAGATCGCACCCGGTGTGTTCATCGACCACGGTATGGGGGTGGTGATCGGCGAGACCGCCGTCATCGGCGCAGGTTGCACGATTTACCAAGGTGTGACTTTGGGTGGGACGTCTTTGTCCAAAGGCGCCAAGCGCCACCCCACCTTGGGTCGCGACGTGGTCGTGGGCGCGGGCGCTCAGGTGCTGGGCGGTTTTGAGGTGGGTGACAACGCCAAGATCGGCAGCAACGCGGTGGTGACCAAGCCGGTGCCTGCCGGGGCCACCGCCGTGGGCAACCCAGCGCGCATCATCGCGGCTGAGCTGGACGCGCAACGCGAAGCCGTGGCTTCCAAAATGGGCTTCTCGGCTTATGGCGTGACGCAAAACGATGATCCGCTGAGCCAAGCCATGCGCGGCCTGATCGATAACGCGGCCGGGCAAGAGCACCAAATTGCCCTGCTCTGGCAAGCGGTTCAAACCTTGTCGGACTGCGTCAAACAGGGCGACTGCGTGCCCAAAGATGCCCACCGCGAAGAGCACTTCGAAGCCGACAAGTTCAACCAGCTCGTCGGCAAGTGAAGCGTGGCGGCGTCAGCCGCCTGTGGTTTTCAGTGGTGGTGGCCGTGAGCGCCGTGGGCATGGCCGTGCGCCACTTCCTCGTCGCTGGCGGCGCGCACGTCCAAGACCTTGACCGTGAAGTGCAGGGTCTCACCAGCCAAGGGGTGGTTGCCGTCCAAATGCACGGTGTCGCCCTTGATCTTCATGACGGTGAAGGTGTGGGTGGCGCCATGGTCGTCTCGGCCTTGGATGGTGCCGCCGACTTTCACGCCGGGTGGGAATTGGCTTTTGGGGATAGACGTGACCAAGCTTTCGTCGCGAACACCAAACGCGTCTTCAGGCGGCAGCACCAAGGTGCCGGCAAAGCCCACGGTTTGACCGTCCAAGGCTTTTTCAATGCCGGGCAAGGTGTTGCCGTGCCCGCCGTGCAAATACGAGCGCGGCTCTTTGCCGTCTTCAAGCACCTTGC
>CAZNWS010000087.1:0-6365 GCA_964576495.1 uncultured Hydrogenophaga sp.
GGTGTAACGGCGCGGCAGCACGTCGAGCGCTTGCAGGGCACCGAGCAGCTGTTCGGCCAAGGCGCCGGTGCCCGCGCCGAATTCCCACACCTCGTCGGTGCCGGTGGCGCTCAAGGCCTCGGCCACGGCACGCGCCAAGGTCTGGCCGAAGACGGGGGTGAGTTCGGGGGCGGTCACAAAATCGCTGCCCGCGTCCTCGGGTGCGCCATCGGCGGCAGGCCAATGGCCCAATTTAGGCGTGTGGTTGGCGTAGTAGCCCAAGCCAGGCTCGTACAGGGCCATGGCCATGAAACGGTCAAACGGCAGCCAGCCATCGGCTTGGCGCACCGCTTGGGCCACACGCATTTGCAACGCGCTCGTTAAACTCGGGTGTTCTTTCACCCCCCGATTGTCGCCCATGACCCCACCCCTTTCGCCGCGTTCACGCACCGTGCTGGTCACCGGCGCGGGCAAACGCTTGGGGCGCGAAATCGCCCTGAGCTTGGCGCGCGCGGGCTGGCAAGTCGCGGTGCACCACCGACATTCGCGCAGCGACGCCGAACAAACGGCCTTGGACTGCACCGCCGCCCACCCCCACGGCGCTCCCGCCATGGTCTGCCACGCCGACCTGTCGGTTGAGGCCAGCGTGCGCGACTTGGTGCCCACCGTGGTGGCCGAATTCGGCGCGCTCGACGCGGTGGTCAACAGCGCCTCGACCTTTGAACACGACAGCGCTTTCACCGTTAATGTCAGCAGCCTGCAAACGCATTGGATGGCCAACACGGCCGCGCCGGTGCTGTTGGCGCAGGCGCTGCACCAACACGTCCTGGCCCGTGGCGCTCAGGACGCGGTGGTGGTCAACCTGCTCGACCAAAAGCTGTGGAACCCCAACCCCGATTTTTTCAGTTACACCCTGTCCAAGGCCGCGCTGGAATCGGCCAACACCTTGATGGCGCAAGCCTTTGCGCCTCAGATGCGTGTGGTGGGCGTCGCCCCGGGCCTCACCCTGACCAGCCACATGCTCAGCGACGAGAAGTTCGCCGAGCTGCACCGCCAGTCACCGTTGGGACGCTCGTCCACCCCCGAAGACGTGGCCGCCACAGTGGCTTTTGCCCTGAGCAACCGATCCATCACCGGCACCACGCTGTTGGTCGACGGTGGCCAACACCTGATGCGCTTTGAGCGCGATTTTTCTTGCATGTGAGCGCAGCCCGCCATGACCACACCCTCCTCTGCGCCGAAGCACGGCAACCAAACCCTGACCCTCACCGGCTTGCGCTTCGACGCCAACCTGGGCATCTTGGACCACGAAAAAACCGCGCCTCAACCCATCCAAGTGGACGCCGAACTCAACCAAGGCGCCCAGCCCTTGCTGCCCCACGACGACGACATCGAACACGTGCTCGACTACCGCAAGGTGCGCCAAATCATCATCGACGAGTGCACGGCCGAACACGTCAACCTGCTGGAGAGCCTGATCGGCAAACTCACGCGCCGCTTGATGCAATTGCCCGGCGTGATCGGCGTGCGCGTGAAGATCGCGAAGCTGGAAATTTTTGACGACTGCGAAGTGGCCATCCGCATGGAAAGCGGCCAGTGGTGAAACCCACGGAAAGAGCGAACATGACCCCCGAAAAAGAAGCCTTTGAAAACCACAAGTTAGAAAAACGCCTGTGCCGCGAAGTGGGCCGCGCCATCATCGACTTCAACATGATTGAAGAAGGCGACCGCGTGATGGTGTGTGTGTCGGGTGGCAAAGACAGCTACACCATGCTCGACATCTTGCGCAAGCTGCAGCAGCGCGCGCCGGTGAAGTTTGAGCTGATCGCCGTCAACCTCGACCAAAAACAGCCCGGCTTCCCCGACCACATCCTGCCCGAGTACCTGAGCCTGTTGGACATGCCGTTTCACATCGAAACGCAAGACACCTACTCCATCGTCAAGCAGGTGATCCCCGAAGGCAAAACCATGTGCAGCCTGTGCAGCCGCTTGCGCCGGGGCATTTTGTACCGCGTGGCGCGCGAGCTCAAGTGCAACAAAATTGCGCTCGGCCACCACCGCGACGACATGCTGCAAACCCTGTTCCTCAACATGTTCTTTGGCGGCAAGCTCAAAGGCATGCCGGCCAAGCTCGTGAGTGACAACGGCGAATTCATGGTGATCCGCCCACTGGCCTATGTGGTGGAAAAAGACATCGTGCGCTGGGCCGAGGTTCAGCAATACCCCATCATCCCGTGCACGCTGTGCGGCAGCCAAGAAAACCTGCAGCGCAAACAGGTCGGCGACATGCTGCGCGACTGGGACAAGCGCTTTCCCGGCCGCTTGGAGAGCATGCTCTCGGCGCTGCAAAACGTGGTGCCCAGCCATTTGATGGACCGCAAGCTCTACCCCTTTGAGACCATCCAAACCACTGGCATGCCCGTGGAGGACGGTGACATTGCTTTTGACGACGAGCCCTTGCCCTCCGTCAGCACACCGAGCATCATTCCCGTTCGACCCGAAGGCCCACGGGAGAACCACGCATGCAGCACCGCTTGATTCGAATCGCCACTGGGCTTGCGCTCAGTCTGGCCTTGGCCACGCTGATCGGCTGTGCGGGCATGAACCGCTTGCAAGCCGACGTCAGCACCCACCCACAGTGGCCGGCGGGCATTCCCACCGGCACACCCACTTATCATTGGGAGCGTCTGCCTTCGCAGCGCAGCAGCCCCCAAGCCACCGAACTCAATGCGCTGGAAGCCGCCGCCAACGAAATCCTCGCCCAAGCCGGTTGGCGCTTGGATCCCCAACAGCCGCAATGGACCGTGCAAGTGGATGGTCAAACCCAGCGATCACCCTCACCCCCGTCGAGTCCCTTCAATCTCGGTGTGGGCATCGGCATCGGCGTGGGGCATGGCCACATCCAACTGGGCTCGATGTGGCCCACCACACCGACCCCCATGGACCGATCGCAGGTGGTGATCTTGATTCGCCCCGCCGGCTCGGGGCCCGTCGCATACGAAACCCGCGCCACCCGAGAAGCTTGGGGACAACCCAGCCCGGCGCAGTGGCGCGCCTTGGTGCAAGCCGCGCTGCGCGACTTCCCGCTCAGCCGTGCACAGCAAAACACCGTGACCATCGACCTCGCACCGAAAGACAACGCCACACCATGATCGCCACCCGCATCTTGGCGGTGCGCCACGGCGAGACGCTGTGGAACCGCGAAACCCGCATCCAAGGTTTCACCGACATTGGTTTGAGTGAACTCGGCCAATGGCAAGCCCAGCAACTCGCGCAAGCCTTGCGCGACGAACCGGTGGCGGCGTGTTACGCCAGCGACCTCAGCCGCGCCCGCGACACCGCCCAAGCCGTGGCCGATGTGCACGGCCACACCGTGCAAACCCACCCCGGTTTGCGCGAACGTTGCTTTGGGCAATTTGAGGGCCACACCTGGACCGAGATCGAAACCCAGTGGCCCGAGGCCAGCCAAGCCTGGCGCCAACGCGTGCCCGACTGGGCCCCACCCCAAGGGGGTGAGTCGCTGATCGCGCTGTCAGCCCGGGTCTTGAACGCCTTGAACGGCATCGCCGAACGGCACCTGGGCGAACAAATCTTGGTGGTGGTGCACGGCGGCGTGCTCGATGCGCTCTACCGCGCCGCCACCGGCTTGGACTTGCAAGCTCCCCGCGCTTGGGAGCTGCGCAACACAGCGATCAACCGTTTGCTCTGGTCACCCGAGGGCCTGAGCTTGGTGGGCTGGGCCGACACGGCCCACCTCGACGCGAACACGCTCGACGAGCGCAGCGTTTAAAGCTCGCCGCCAAACAAGCCATCGGGCCGCGCTGGCGCCACGCCCAAGTGGCGATAAGCCGCAGCCGTGGCCACACGACCGCGCGGCGTGCGCTGGATGAAACCTTGTTGGATCAAATAGGGCTCGATCACGTCTTCGATGGTGCCGGCCTCTTCGCCGATGCTCGCGGCGATGTTGTCCAAGCCCACGGGGCCGCCATCGAAGCGGTGAATCACCGCCTCCAAAAATTTGCGGTCCATCAGGTCAAAGCCTTGCGGGTCCACGTCGAGCATGGTCAAGGCGCGCTGCGCCATGTCCACGGTGATGCGGCCATTGCCTTTGACGTCGGCGTAGTCGCGCACGCGGCGCAACAAGCGGTTGGCGATGCGCGGTGTGCCGCGTGAGCGGCGGGCAATCTCAAACGCACCCTCGTCATCCATGGGCGCGTTGAGCAGGCCCGCGCTGCGCCGCACGATGCGCGTGAGCTCTTCGGCGTTGTAGAACTCCAGCCGCGCCACGATGCCGAAGCGGTCGCGCAGCGGGTTGGTGAGCATGCCCGCGCGCGTGGTCGCGCCCACCAAGGTGAAGGGCTGCAGGTCGAGCTTGATGGAGCGCGCCGCAGGGCCTTCGCCGATCATGATGTCGATCTGGTAGTCCTCCAGCGCGGGGTACAAAATTTCTTCGACCACGGGCGAGAGCCGGTGGATCTCGTCGATGAACAAGACGTCGTTGGGCTCCAAATTGGTGAGCAAGGCCGCGAGGTCTTTGGGTTTTTCCAGCACCGGGCCACTGGTTTGGCGCAGGTTCACGCCCAACTCTTGCGCGATGATGTGCGAGAGCGTGGTCTTGCCCAAACCGGGTGGGCCAAACAAGAGCACGTGGTCCAGCGCCTCTTGGCGCTGTTTGGCCGCGCCAATGAAGATCTCGAGCTGCTCGCGAACCTTGTGTTGCCCGACGTACTCGTCGAGCAGCTTGGGGCGCAAAGCGCGCTCGATCGCCTCTTCTTTGGGCGAAACCGGTGCGGCCGACACCACGCGGGGCGCGGGGGCAAAGTCGTCGGTTTGGATGCTCATGGGGTGTCCGTTTTATTTGGCCAAGGCCTTGAGTGCGAGCTTGATGCCTTCGCTCACGCCCACGTCCGGTGGCAAGGCTTTTTGGGCCGAGGCCGCGTCTTTTTCGTTGTAACCCAAGGCCATCAGGGCTTGCTGGATGTCGCTGGCCACATCGCTGCCGGGGCTCATGCCGCCAAGAGCACCCAAGTCCGCACCCATCTTGCCCTTGAGTTCGAGCAACAAACGCTCGGCGGTTTTTTTGCCGATGCCCGGCACCTTGACGATGCGCGCGCTGTCTTGGGCGCTGACGGCTTGCGCCAAATCGTCCACCCCCATGCCGCTGAGCACGGAGAGCGCGGTGCGCGGACCCACGCCCGAGATGCGGATGAGCTGGCGAAAGGCCTCACGCTCACGGGCGGTGCCAAAGCCGTACAAAATCTGGGCGTCCTCGCGCACCACAAAATGCGTCAGCAAGGCCACCGTTTCGCCCACGGCGGGCAGGTGGTAGAAGGTGCTCATGGGCACGTCCACCTCGTAGCCGACGCCGTGGCAGTCGATCAAGAGCTGGGGCGGATTCTTTTCCAACAGGGTGCCGGTCAACTTGCCTATCATTGCTGTTCCTTTTCACGGATTATCGGTTTGATTCTCAGACACACCTTCTCCCCGCCCGACAACGCCCGCATGGCCCATCTGTGCGGCCCCTTGGACAGCCACATTCGCAGCATCGAAGCGGCCCTGCAAATCAAAGTGGCGCACCGCTTTGAGCAGTTCCGCATCGAAGGCCCCAAAGCCAAAGCCCAGCAGGCCTTGGAGGTGCTGCAAGCCTTGTACGAGATGGCCAAAAAGCCCATCCCGGCCGAGCAGGTGCAGCTCATGCTCAGCGGCGACACCGCCCTGGTCGCGCCCGGCGACGAGGCATTGGCCATGCAAACCCGCCGCGGCGAGGTGCGTGGGCGCACGCCCAACCAAGCGCTGTACCTGCAAAGCATGGCCGCGCACGACATCACCTTTGGCATCGGCCCGGCCGGCACCGGTAAAACCTATTTGGCCGTGGCCTGCGCGGTCGATGCGCTCGAGCGCAGCGCCGTGCAGCGCATCGTGCTCACCCGCCCCGCCGTGGAAGCCGGCGAGAAGCTGGGCTTTTTGCCCGGCGACCTGGGCCAAAAAGTCGACCCTTACCTGCGCCCGCTGTACGACGCGCTCAACGACCTCATGGGCTTTGAAAAGGTGCAAAAAGCGTTTGAGCGCCAACAAATCGAAATCGCGCCGCTGGCCTTCATGCGCGGTCGCACGCTCAACCACGCCTTCGTGATCTTGGACGAAGCGCAAAACACCACGCCCGAACAAATGAAGATGTTCCTCACCCGCATCGGCTTTGGCAGCAAGGCCGTGGTGACGGGCGATGTGAGCCAAATCGATTTGCCCCCCACGCAGCTCAGCGGCTTGATCGACGCCGAGCGCGTGCTCAAGCGCGTGCAAGGCCTGGCCTTTCACCGCCTGACCAGCGCCGACGTGGTGCGCCACCCCTTGGTCGCCCGCATCGTCGACGCCTACGACGCCGGCCC
>CAZNWS010000088.1:0-598 GCA_964576495.1 uncultured Hydrogenophaga sp.
CGCTCGATGGCCTGTTGGCCCAAGTGGTTGCGCAGCACCACCGCCGGGTTGTGTCGGCGCATCTGGGCTTGGGCCGTGGCAACGGTCTGCCCTTGGCACAGCACACGGGCTCGCCATGGGCTGGCCCAGGCATCAAAGGCCTGGGGTTGAACAAACAGTTCGCGCACCCTCGAGCCGTCGCCATCGAGTTCATCGGCCAAGCGACAAAAAAACGCCGTGTGATCCACCGACTGCTGCGCCAACAGGGCGAACAAAGCGGTGATGCTGGCGGCATCGCCATCTTCTTGCCCCAGCCAGCCCAGTTTTTGCGCCATCAAGCGCCGTTCGGTTTTGGCTTGTCTTGTCTCGTAGGACGACAACGCGGCCAAGGCTTGATCGGTGCTGTCCAACAAAGGCAGCAGCGCTTGCGCCAAACAAAACAGGTTCCAGTGCGCCACACGCACCTGTTGGTCGAAGGCGTAGCGGCCTTGGTGGTCGCTGTGGTTGCAGATGTGGCCGGGGTCGTGTTCGTCCATGAATTGGAACGGCCCGTAATCGATGGTCAGGCCGAGGATGCTCATGTTGTCGGTGTTCATGACGCCGTGGCAAAAGCCCAGGA
>CAZNWS010000088.1:608-6345 GCA_964576495.1 uncultured Hydrogenophaga sp.
CCAACAGGTCGGCGGTGCGCTCGGTAACCGCGGCGAGCAAAGCGGCGTAGGGATTGCCGTCCGCTGCTCGGCATTCGGGGTAGAAGTGCTCGATCACAAAGTCGGCCAATTGGCGCAGGGCCTGGTGTTGGCCGGTGTGGGCGAAATGTTCAAAATGACCAAAGCGAATGAAGCTGGGCGCCACACGCGTGACCACCGCCGCGGCCTCCCAGCGCTCGCGGCGCACAGGCTCGGGTGAGGCCACCAGACACAGGGCGCGGGTGGTCGGTACACCCAAGGCGTGCATGGCTTCGCTGGCCAAAAACTCGCGGATCGCGCTGCGCCACACCGCACGGCCGTCGCCCCGACGCGAATAAGGCGTGGGGCCCGCGCCTTTGAGTTGAATCTCGAGTGGGCCCCGGGCACTGGGCCACTCGCCCAAAGTGATGGCGCGTCCATCGCCCAATTGCCCGGCCCATTGCCCGAATTGGTGGCCGCTGTAGACGCCCGCCCACGGTCGGGTGCCCGGCCAAACGTCGTTGCCAGCCAGAACTTGCGTGGCGGCTTCGCTGCGCAAATCGCTCACCGCCCAGCCCAGCTCGTCAGCCATCGCTTCACTCACCGCCACCATGGCCGGTGCCGCCAGCGGGGTGGGTTGCTGGAGCGTGGCGAAGGTGTCGCCCAAATCGGCGTAACGGTGAGTCCAAGCAGTGGCCAACGGTGTCATGCTTCGATTGTGGCCTAGGCGCTATCCACCCACGGCCTGTCGGGTTGCTCTGGATGACCCCTCTAAAATGACCGTTTTCTTGAATGGGATGCAAGCGTTGAAGAATCCAAGCGTTTGGACCGCAGCAGCAATGACTGTGCGCAGGGTGGGGTTTTGCCTCGCCGTGGGCGTGCTGGCGGGATGCTCACCCCAACCGCCGTCATCGCCGGTGGTCAAGATTGCCTTCATCGACCCGTTGACAGGCCCTTTCGGCGAAGTGGGGCAGAACCAGTTGCGCAGTTGGCAGTGGGTGGCCGAGCAGCACAATGCGCAAGCGAAACCCGGGGCTGTTCGGTTCGAGGTGGTCGGCTTTGACAACCGGGGGTCGCCCCAGGAAAGCGTCAACGCGATCAAGGTCGTGATTGACCAAGGGTTTCGCTACGTCGTGCAGGGCAACAGTTCTGGGGTGGCCCATCTGATCGTGGAAACCTTGAACCGTCATAACGCGCGCTCGCCCGGTCATGAGGTTGTCTACCTGAATTACGCGGCCATGGATCCCGCGTTGACCAATGAGCAATGCAGCCCCTGGCACTTCCGAGTCGACGCCGACACGAGCATGAAGGTCGAGGCCTTGGCTTTGTACATGCGCGAACAGCCGCAAATCAAAAAGCTCTTCTTGCTCAACCAGAACTACGCCCATGGTCAGCAGGTGGCGAGTTTTTTCAAAGCGGCCTTGGCTCGTCACCGACCGGACATCAGCATCGTGGGGGACGAGTTACACCCCTTGGGCGCGGTCAAATCGTTTGACGCACACGTGGGTCGCATACGCGCATCGGGTGCCCAAGCCGTGGTCACGGGTAACTGGGGGCCCGACCTCACGCGTTTGGTTCAATCCTTGCGTCAAGCGGATGTGCAGGTGCCTTTGTTCACGTATTACGCGGCGGTCAGTGGAACCCCCAAGGCACTGGCCGAGATGTCCCGTGCCGAGGTTTATCTGATCGCAGCCAATCACAGCGAGCATGAAGGTGAACTGGGCCGTTTGATGCGTGATTTCAAAGCCGAGCATGGTGAAGACTTTTACAGCTTGGCCACTTACACGGGATTGAATCTGTTGGCATTGGCCATTGAACGAGCCGGAACGACCGAGCCTGTCGCGGTGGCATCGCTCCTGTCGGGGATGCGCATCACAGGGTTTGATGGTCCTCAAACGATGCGCAGCGATGACCACCAGTTGCAAACGGGCTTGTGGTTGTCGCGATGGCAAAAAGTCGGTGCCCAAGGGGTCGATGGTTTGGCCCAGACGGGTTATGGCTTTGCGCCGGTGGCGTTTTTGTCGGCTGCGCAGGTGAGCCGCCCCACGGTGTGCGAGATGCAACAGCCCTGAGCATTCCCACAACATGGATTGGTTGGCCCTCGCACTGCTCAACGGCTTTAGCCATGGTTTGCTGTTGTTCATGCTCAGCGCCGGGCTGACCTTGATCTACAGCCTCATGGGCGTACTCAATTTCGCCCACGCCAGTTTCTATATGTTGGGCGCTTACGTCGCGCACAGCCTGACCCCCGTTTTTGGCTTTTGGGGGGCTTTGGTCTTGGCGCCCCTCATGGTGGGCGTCTTGGGTGCGTGGTTTGAGGACAGCGTACTCAAACGGGTCCACCCACAGGGGCACGTGGCCGAGCTTTTGGTGACCTTTGGCTTGGCCTACGTGTTGTTTGAGGTGGTGCAACTGGTTTGGGGCAAAGGCCCCGTGCCCATGGTCTTGCCGGGCGCGCTGCAAGGCCATTGGCTCACCCCTTGGGGTACGCAATTCCCGGTGTTTCGCGTGGCCATGATGGTCATGGCGGTGGGCATGCTGCTGGTCTTGGCGTGGGTGTGGCGGCGCACGCACTGGGGTTTGGTGATCCGCGCGGCCGTGACGCACCCCCAAGCGGTGCAAGCCTTGGGGCACGACGTGCCGCGGGTCTTTCGGTGGGTGTTCGGTGTCGGTGCGGCTTTGGCTGCGGCGGCCGGTGTGATGGGCGGTCACGCTTTCGTGACCGAACCCGGCATGGCCGCCACCATGGGCTCGGTGGTGTTCGTGGTCTTGGTGGTCGGTGGTGTGGGCTCTTTGGCGGGGGCATTCGCCGCTTCCATGGGCTTGGGCCTTTTGCAAGCCTTGGCCATCGCCGCACCCTGGAGCCTGTGGGGCTGGCCTTTGAGTCAGCTCGCACCCATCTTGCCTTTTGTGCTGATGGTCTTGGTTTTGGCCTGGCGACCACAGGGTCTGATGGGGGCCCGTCATGTCTAAGCCATCGGCTTGGTGGACCTTGGGCTTGGTGTTCTTGGTCACGCCTTGGTGTCTGACCAGTGGCACAGGCTTGGGCTTGTGGGCTCAAGTTGGCATTGCCGCCACCGTGCTGATGAGTTACCACCTGCTCTTGGGGCAAGGCGGTTTGCTCAGTTTTGGTCACGCCGTTTATGTGGGCGTGGGCGCTTATGCGGTGGTGCACGCCATGGCTTGGGGTGTGAACGGCGCGTGGGGCGTGGCGTTGGTGCCGCTCTTCGGTGGCGCGGTGGCGGGCGTCTTGGCCTTGCCCATGGGTTGGGTGTGCACACGCCACGCAGCCATGCCCTTTGCCATGATCACCTTGGGTGTGGGCGAGCTGGTCTGGGCGCTTTCGCACATGCTGCCGACCTGGTTTGGTGGTGAGGGCGGCTTGGGGCTGGACCGTGGCGTCGGCGCTGAAGCGGGCGTTTGGTCGTGGGGTCCGGTGCAGCACATCACCGGTTTGATTTCGACCTACACCGTGCTGTGCGTCGGCCTGATGGTGGCCTGGACCCGAACGCCCATGGGCCGCTTGCTCAACGCTGTGCGAGACAACCCCTTGCGTGCGGCCAGCGTGGGCGTAAATCCTCACCGCATCCGCCATGCGGCCTTTGTGGTTTCGGCGATCTTTGCCGGCATCGCCGGAGGCTTGGGCGCACTGTGGTTCGAGCGGGTCAGCCCCGAGGTGTTCAGCACCCAACGATCGGGCGCTTACCTTTTGTTTGCCTTTATCGGAGGGGCAACCGTTCTGGTCGGTCCCTTGATGGGCGCGGTGCTCATGGTGGTGGCGCTGGTCGTGGGCTCATCGTGGACGCCCGCTTGGCTTCTGTATTTGGGGGTTTTGTTTGTGGTCTTGCTGCTCGTTGAGCCCGGTGGCTTGTCGGGCGTGTTCACACGGAGTTGGCGTTGGGTCAGGGCCTTGAGGCTGCCGATAGGGCAGCGCGCGTGGCTAACCTCGTTTCGCCGAGTGACCTGTGGATTGTCTTGGGCTGTGATGATCGCCTCGGCCGTGGTGGCCGTGGAGATGCTGTATTTCTGGCAACTCAGCAGCACCCAAGGCACGATCATGCACTGGTGGCCCCATCGACCGTGGGCGTGGTCGGTGGACGTGACCAACCCGCGCAGTTGGTGGGCCTTGCTCGCTGTGGCCGTCGTGGCCTCTGGGCTGGGCTGGTGGCTGCGACAGAAACCAGCGGTGGCCGCATGAACAGCGCAGCGGCCTTGGTCTTGGACGGTGTGGTCTTGCGTCACGGCGAAACCACCGTGCTCGACGGCGTGAACTTGTCGGTGCGCCGGGGCGAACGCTTGGCCTTGATTGGGCCCAACGGCGCGGGCAAGAGCAGCCTGTTGAAAGTGATCGCGGGCGAACAAGCCCCCAGCCATGGCACGGTGACGCTCAACGGCCAGCGCATCGACGGCTTGCCAGTGCACGCCGTGGCGCGACGGGGCCTGGCGCGCAGTTTTCAGATCAGCCAACTCTTTGGCGCCTTGAGCGTGCGCGACAACCTGAACTGCGCCGCGCTCTCGGCCATGGGCGAGCGCCGCACCTGGTGGCGGGCCTTGAGCAGCTTGAGCGCGGTGCGCCAACGCGTCGACGAGACCTTGGCGCGCTTGGGCCTGAGCGAACAGGCCGATACCCAGGCGCGTGCCCTGAGCTACGCCGACCAACGCGCCTTGGAATTGGGCATGGCCGTGGTGGGCGATGCGCCCGTTGTCTTGCTCGATGAGCCCACGGCCGGCATGGGCGCGGACGATACGCAGCGCTTCACCGCGCTGATCCGCGAGCTCACCGAAGGCAAAACCTTGGTCACGGTGGAGCACGACATGGGCGTGGTCATGGCCTTGGCCGATCGCGTGGCGGTCTTGGTGCGGGGGCAGATCGTGGCGCTGGACAGCCCCGAGGCCGTGCGCGCCGACCCGCTGGTGCAAGCCGCGTACTGGCAAGCGGAGGACCTCACATGACGCCCTCCAACGGTTTGGTGGTGCAAGACCTGCACGCTTGGCAAGGCGACACGCCGGTGTTACGCGGCGTGAACCTGACGGTGGCCGCGGGCCAAACCGTGGCTTTGCTCGGTCGCAACGGCAGCGGGCGCTCCACCACCGCCCAAGCCCTCATGGGTTTGGTTCGTGCGCAAGGGCAGGTGAATTGGCAAGGCCGCCAATGGATGGGACAGCCCACGCACACCATCGCCCGCGCGGGTTTGGGTTATGTGCCCGAACACAAAGACATCTTCCCGTCCTTGAGCGTGCAAGAGAACCTGATGCTGGGCCTGCGCGCCTCGGCGCAGCGCCGCTACTGGGACTTTGACACTGGCTTGGCCCACTTTCCCATCTTGGCCGAGCGCCGCCACACCCCCGCGGGGCGTTTGTCTGGCGGCGAGCAACAAATGCTCACGCTGTGCCGCACGCTCATGGGCAACCCCGACCTGGTGCTGCTGGATGAGCCCACCGAAGGCTTGGCCCCCCACATGGTCGAGCAGGTCGCCCGCTGCTGCCAGACCTTGCAGCGCGAGGGCGTGGGCCTGCTGCTGATCGAACACAAGCGCCAGATCGCCTGGCGCTTGGCCCAACGCGTGTTCGTGTTGGGGCAGGGCCGCATCGTCTTTGACGGAACTCCCCAAGAACTCGACCAATCCCCCCACACACGCCAGCAATGGCTGGAGGCCTGAAGCATGGACTTTTCCGTCAACATTCCCTTTGTGTCGCTGCTCGGTTTTGAACTGCAGCGCATGGCCGACGGCCACGCCGA
>CAZNWS010000089.1:0-6320 GCA_964576495.1 uncultured Hydrogenophaga sp.
CCATGGCCACCAAGTGGATGGTGTGGTTGGTTGAGCCGCCGGTGGCCAAGAGCCCGACGATGCCGTTGACGATGGTTTTTTCGCTGACGATGTCGGCCATGCAAACAGGCGCTTGTCCGGTTCGACCCGTGTTGGCCAGTGCTTGGGCCAAAGCGGCTTCGGTGAGGGCTTGACGCAACTCGGTCCCGGGATTCACGAACGAGGATCCGGGCAGGTGCAGGCCCATGATCTCCATGAGCATTTGGTTGCTGTTGGCGGTGCCGTAAAACGTGCAGGTGCCGGGGCTGTGGTAGGCCTGCGCTTCGGACTCCAGCAGCGCTTCGCGTCCAACCAAGCCTTGCGCGTATTGCTGGCGCACCTTGGCTTTGGCGTCGTTCGACAAGCCGCTGGTCATGGGACCGGCGGGCACAAACAAAGTGGACAAATGTCCAAACTGAACCGCTCCCATGAACAGGCCGGGCACGATTTTGTCGCACACTCCGAGCATCAGTGCAGCATCAAACACTTTGTGCGATAGGGCCACTGAAGTAGCCAATGCGATGACATCGCGTGAAAACAGCGAGAGCTCCATGCCGGCTTCGCCTTGGGTGATGCCGTCGCACATGGCGGGCACGCCACCGGCCACTTGGGCACTGGCGCCCATGCGCCGGGCCGCCGAGCGCAGCAATTCGGGGTAATGCTCGAAGGGTTGGTGGGCCGAGAGCATGTCGTTGTAAGCGGTCACGATGCCCACGTGCGGGGCGCGTTCGGCGTGGATTTTGAGTTTATCGTTGGGTTGCAGTGCGGCGGTGGTGTGCGCCATGTTGGCGCAGCCCAGTCCGGCACGTTGCGTGCCCGATTTTCTTTGCGCGGTGACCGAGGCTAGGTACTGGTTGCGGCTGGCTTGACTGCGTACCACGATGCGGTCGGTGACTTGGGCCAGGGTGGGGTTCAATGTGTTCATGCAGGGCCTTTCGGGACGCTGGTTCAGGACTGCCAAACATGCACGGGTGCAGCACCCGATTGCAGCACGTACGAGATGGGGTGTTCGGCAACGATGCCCGCTTGGGCGCGAGCCAAAACAGCGCGTTTGGCCTCGCCCGCGATCGACAGGTGCAACTCGCGCGCGCTGCGCAGCGCATGCAGGCTCAAGGTGAGGCGGGCGTGTGGAGCGTGAGGTGGGCGAACCCAAGCCACTGCGTCCTGCGTTTTCAGCGCCACGTCCAGACCCGGTGCCTGCGCAAACAGCGAGGCGGTGTGGCCGTCTTCGCCCATGCCCAAGATACCCACATCCAGTGGCCACGCCAGATCGGCCAAACGCTCGTTGCTGCGGCACGCCAAGTCGTTTAAGACGTCGTCATTCAACTCGCCCGCCGGCAGTTCGTCAAAAAAAGGCACGAAACGCGCCGCGGCGGCGTGGCCTTGCAAGAGGTGCTGTCGGACCAAGCCGGTGTTGCTGTCGGGGTGGTCGTGGGGCACGCAGCGTTCATCCACCAAAATCACGGTCACAGCGCGCCAGTCCAAGGCCTGCTCGCGCAAACGCTCAAACAAGACGATCGGCGACTTGCCACCCGAGACCGCCAGCAGGGCGCGACCGCGCAACCCGATGGCGTGTCGCAGCGCATCGCTAATGTGCTGCGACAGTTGCGCCGTGACCGAAGCGCCGCTCATGCCTCTTCCACCCAAGCCGAGCCCTCCCGGGCCATGAGGGCCGAGGAGGCCGCAGGGCCCCAGGTACCAGCGGTGTAGGCCTTGGGCTTGTCGCCCAGTTGTTGCCAGCCGTTGAGGATGGGGTCGCACCAAGTCCAAGCGGCCTCGAGTTCGTCGCGGCGCATGAAGTGCGTCAAGCGTCCTTTGATGACGTCGATGAGCAAGCGCTCATAAGCTTCGGCGCGGCGCTCGGCGAACGCGGTTTCCAAGTCCAGATCGAGGTTGACCGGACGCAAGCGCATGCCACTGCCGGGTTCCTTGGCCATCATTTGCAACTGCACGTGTTCTTCGGGTTGCAAGCGGATCATCAAGCGGTTGACCGACTGGCGCGGTGTATCCGAAAAAATGGTGAAGGGCAGATCGGCGAATTCAATGACGATTTCCGAGCGACGCTCGGCCAAGCGTTTGCCGGTGCGCAAAAAGATCGGCACATTGGCCCAGCGCCAGTTGTTGATGTGCGCCTTCAGCGCCACAAAGGTTTCGGTGTGGCTGTTCGGTGGCACGTGGTCTTCTTGCAAGTAGCCCTTAACCGACTCACCACCACTGGCGCCCGCACTGTATTGGCCGCGCACGGTGTTGCTGGCCACGTCGGCCATCGACATCGGACGCAAAGAACGCAAGACCTTGAGCTTTTCGTCGCGCACCGCATCGGCGTCGAGCGAGACCGGAGGCTCCATGGCCACGATGCACAGCAACTGCAGCAGGTGGTTTTGGATCATGTCGCGCATCGCACCAGTGCCGTCGTAAAAGCCCGCGCGGCTGCCCACGCCCACGCTTTCGGCCACGGTGATTTGGATGCTTTTGATGTGCGGGCTGCGCCACAGCGGCTCAAAAATCGAGTTCCCAAAGCGCAGCACCATGAGGTTTTGCACGGTCTCTTTGCCCAAGTAGTGGTCGATACGGAAGATCTGGGCTTCTTGGAAATAGCGGCCCACCTCGTCGTTGATTTGGCGCGCCGAGGCCAAGTCGTGCCCCAAGGGTTTCTCCAGCACCACGCGGCTGTGCGAATCGATCAGACCAGCACCGTTCAAATTGCTGCAAATGTCGGTGAACAGGCTCGGCGCTGTGGCCAAGTAATACACCCGATCCGAACCCGGCTGCAGGGCTTGGCCCAAGGCCGCGAAGTCTGCACTTTGGGTGGCGTCGACGGTGGTGTAGTGCAGTCGCTCCAGAAAGCTTTGCCACACAGGGGGTTGCATGGCGGCGGCATCGATGAAGCCCACCACCTTGTCTTGGATGAAGGCCAAGAATGCTTCGCGTTCCCAAGCCTGGCGGCCCAGGGCGTGGATGCGGGTTTGGGTGGGCAGGTTGTTGTGCAGGTGCGCCATGTAGAGCGCGGGCAAGAGTTTGCGCACCGAAAGGTCGCCCACGCCGCCAAAAATCACCATGTCCAATGGGGTTTTGTTTGCGTTGCTGGTGTTCATGGTTGTTGAAGCTGGTTACTTGATTCTGGGGATTCTAGTGTAACTAAGTTACAAGCGGGGAACATTCGGTGGATTTTTTAGAGCTTGGACGGTGGCGCGTGCTGAGGGCAACCAGCCTTGACGCTGCCAACGCCACCACATCAAGTAACCGCGTAAGCATTCGTCGACCACATAGGCCAGCCAAATGCCGTTGAGGCCCCACCACCGGCCCAGGAGCCAAGAACCCAGACCTAAGATGAAAACGATGGACGCAGCGCTGGCCAAGACGGGGAAATGCACATCACCGGTGGCACGCAAAGCGCCAATCACGACGAGGTTGAAGACCCGCCCCAGCTCCAAGGCCACCGACAACCACAGCAGGGTCTGGGCGGCTTGTAAGATGGCCGGGTCTTGGGTGAAGCCACGCACAATCCAAGGCGCGGCCAGTGCCGCGATGAGCACTGAGGCTCCCGAGGCCAACATGCCGTTGCGCACACCTTTGCGCACCAAAACATCGGCTTCGCGAAAGCGTCGAGCCCCCACCAAGCGCCCGACCATGATCTCGCAGGCCCAGCCAATGGCCATGCTGACGAGCAAGACGTATTTGAGGATTTGCAGCGTGTAAGAGTGGGTAGCCAAGGCCGCCACGCCCAGACCCGCCGTGGCGGCCAAAGAGACCATGAAGGCCAATCGGTAAATCAACTCCAAGGCCGCGCCAGGCAAGCCGATGCGCAGCACAGGGCCGATCACCCGCATGGGCAAGGCCCACCAGTGTTGGGCCCGTGGGTGCAGGCCCATGCGCCGATGCCAAAAGCCTAGGTGAAGTGCAAGTCCCAAGGCACGGCTGAGAAAAAAGGCGCCGGCATAACCGTTGAGCCCCCAACCCGCCCAGTCACCCCAGCCGCGCATGAAGAATACGGCCAACAACACATGCGTGCCGTGCATGGCCACCATGATCCACAACGATTCGCGCGCGAACAGGTGGGCGCGCAAGACCGAGGCCATGCTGATGTTGTAGGCCTCCAGCAACATGGCCGGGGCCAACAACATCATGAAGGTGGTGGCCAGCGGCACGATCTCGGCCGGGGCGTTGAGCCAGTCCAACGTTAAGCCACTGCCAAAACCCAGCCAGGTCGCGGCCAACAGGCCTGCCCAGGTGCTGCTGGCCAAGGCCATGTAAGCGGTTAGGCGGGCCTCGGCCAAGCGACCGCTGCCCAAGGTTTGTGTGACCACAATGCCCAAGCCGATGGCCAGCACCCGAAACAACACAAACAGGGTTTCCAAAACCTGTTGGGTCAGGCCAAAGGTGCCCGCGGCTGCGTCCGAGGTGTGTGAGGCCAGGTAGAGCCCGACCATGGCCACGCTCATGCCGAGCAAAAACTCGCCAAAGATGGGTGCGGCAATGGCGTTGAGTCGGGTTCGCGGTGCTGCGGTCATGCATGAATTACCGCACAACCCAAGCTTCCCAAGCGGCGAAGGTGCAATCGCTGAGCTCCACCAGGGCACTTGGGGCCCGCTCCCGATCGGCCCAGGTACCGGCTCGCTCAGGCAGGTTGCCCAAGAGTCGCTCACGCAGGCCGCTCGAAGGCGTCCAGCCCGTGCTCGGGTCGCTGTGGTCGGGCCAGGCGCAGGGATGGCCACTGGCGTTGCAGACGATGAGCCATTCTTCGCCGGCCCACTGGCGGCGCAACACCACGAGCTGGGAGTGGTCGGGCCAAAGCAGTTGGGTGTGCCCACGCGAGAGGATGGGATGGGCTCGGCGCATGGCCACCAAGTGGCGGTGATGGTGGAACACCGAATCGGGGTCTTCCAGCGCAGCTTGGGCGTTGATCGTGGGCCAGTTGGGGTTCATGGCCAACCACGGTTGGCCGCGGGTGAAACCCGCGTGGGGGGCTTGCGCTGTCCACGGCATGGGGGTACGGGCGTTGTCGCGGCCTTTGGCGTGGATGCTGCGCATGACCGATTGGGGGTCTTGACCGCCTTCGTTCACGGCGGTACGCCAGTAGTTGCGGATTTCGATGTCTTGGTAGTCCTCAATGCGTTCAAAGGCCACATTGGTCATGCCCAATTCGTCGCCTTGGTAGATGTAGGGCGTCCCTTGCAGCCCGTGCAACCACGTCGCCAGGAGTTTGGCGCTGGCCACGCGGTGCTGTGGGCTGTCGCATCCGAAGCGGGAGACTGGGCGCGGCTGGTCGTGGTTGGACCAATACAGGCTGTTCCAGCCCTGGCCATCGAGCGCGTCTTGCCAACGTTGCAAACAACGTTTGAGCTCGGGCAGTTGCAAAGGTTTGAGCGCCCATTTGCCGTTGACGTGACCACCTAAGCTATCGAGGTCCATGTGCTCAAACTGGAACAACATGTTGAGCGCACCGCTGTCGGGGTGGGTGAGTTCACGGCCTTCTTTGACCGTGGCCAGTGGGGCTTCGCCCACGGTGATGCAGCCAGGATAGTGGTCGAGCACCTCACGTCGCATCTCGGCCAAAAATTCGTGCAGGCGCGGGCCGTTGCAGCTCAGCGCAAAACCAGGTTGTAAAAAGCCCGCGCGCACCACGGGCGCGTCAGGCAGGCTGCCATCGGTTTGCCACGGTTTGCTGATCATGTTGATCACGTCCATGCGAAAGCCATCCACGCCCCGGTCGAGCCAGAAACGCATGATGTCGTACACCGCTGTGCGCACACGGGGATTTTCCCAGTTCAGATCCGGTTGCTTGCGGCTGAACATGTGCAGGTAGTACTCGCCTGTGGCTTCGTTCCACTCCCATACTGAGCCATGGAATGCCGCTTCCCAATTGGTCGGTGGTTGGCGCTCGCCGTTCGCTCCGGTTCGTGGCTCGCGCCAGATGTAGTGATCGTGGAACGGGTTGTCTCGGCTGCTGCGCGCTTGCTTGAACCAAGCGTGCTCGTCCGAACTGTGGTTGACCACCAGGTCCATCATCAGGCGGATGCCACGTGCGTGCAAGGCCGACAGCATCTCGTCAAAGTCGGTCATGGTGCCGAATTCGGGTGCGATGGCGCGGTAGTCACTGATGTCGTAGCCGTTGTCGTCTTGAGGCGAAGCGTAAATGGGCGAGAGCCATACCACGTTCACCCCTAAGGCTTGCAGGTGATCGAGCCTCGAAGTGATGCCGGGTAAGTCACCGATGCCATCACCGTTGCTGTCGCAAAAACTGCGTGGGTAGATCTGGTAGACCACGGCGTCTCGGTGGTCGATCGGCAGACGTGTGGACA
>CAZNWS010000090.1:0-6250 GCA_964576495.1 uncultured Hydrogenophaga sp.
CTCAAACAAGGTGTTTGATGAAGGACCCAGAGATGCGTGAAGGACAAACCCCATTGGTGTTGCGCGAGCAGTACGCCCCCTCGGCTTACTTCATCGACACGGTCGACCTGACGTTCGACCTGGAACCGGCCAAAACGCGGGTACTCAACAAGATGCACCTGCGCCGCAACCCCAACGTGCCCGCTCAAGCGCTGCGCTTGGACGGTGACGATCTGACCGTGGTGCGCGTGCTGGTCAACGGTGCGGGCTGCTCGTTCAAGATGGACGGCCCACAACTGGTGCTGGACAACCTGCCCGAAGACACCGCTGGTTTTGATCTGGAGATCTTCACCACCTGCGTGCCCGAGAAGAACACCCAGCTCATGGGCTTGTACGTGAGCCAAGGCACGTTTTTCACGCAGTGCGAGGCCGAGGGCTTTCGCCGCATCACCTACTTCCTCGACCGTCCGGACGTGATGGCCAGCTACCAGGTCACGCTGCGCGCCGAGAAGGCCAAGTACCCCGTGCTGCTGTCCAACGGCAACCTCGTCGAACAGGGCGACTTGCCCGATGGTCGTCACTTCGCGCGTTGGGTCGATCCCCACAAAAAACCCTGCTATTTGTTCGCGTTGGTGGCCGGCCCATTGGTGGCGCGTGAGCAGCGCATCACCAGCCGCAGCGGCGGCGACCACCTCTTGCAGGTGTTTGTGCGCCCCGGCGACTTGGACAAGACCGAACACGCCATGCATTCGCTCATGGCCAGCGTGGCCTGGGACGAAACCCGCTTTGGCCTGCCGCTGGACCTGGAGCGCTTCATGATCGTGGCCACCAGCGACTTCAACATGGGCGCCATGGAGAACAAGGGCCTGAACATCTTCAACACCAAGTACGTCTTGGCCAACGCGGCCACGGCCACCGACACCGACTTCGCCAACATCGAGTCGGTCGTGGGCCACGAGTACTTCCACAACTGGACCGGCAACCGCATCACCTGCCGCGACTGGTTCCAGCTCTCGCTCAAAGAAGGCCTCACGGTCTTCCGCGACCAAGAGTTCAGCATGGACATGTGCACCAGCCCATCGGCCAAGGCGGTCAAACGCATCGAAGACGTGCGCCTCTTGCGCACGGCGCAATTCCCCGAAGACGCGGGCCCCATGGCCCACCCGGTGCGCCCCGACAGCTACGCCGAGATCAACAACTTCTACACCGTCACCATTTACGAAAAAGGTGCCGAGGTGGTGCGCATGATGCAAACCTTGGTGGCCAGCGAAGGCGACGCCGAAGGCCGCGCGGGTTTTGCGCGGGGTATGAAGCTCTACTTTGAGCGCCACGACGGCCAAGCCGTGACTTGCGACGACTTCGCGCAAGCCATCGCCGACGCCAACCCCCACAGCGAACTGGCCCGATTGCTCGAGCCCTTCAAGCGTTGGTACAGCCAAGCCGGCACACCGCGCGTGAGCGCCACTGGCCAATACGACGCCGCGCAGCGCCGCTACACCCTGACCTTGAGCCAAACCTGCCCGCCCACACCCGGTCAAGCCGACAAGGCCCCGATGGTGATCCCGGTGACGGTGGGCTTGCTCAGCCCCGAGGGTCAAGCCTGGCCGGTACAACGCGTGGGCCACAGCGCCCAAACGCAGACCACCTTGGTGCTGACCCAAGCCAGCGAAAGCTTTGTGTTCGAGAACCTGGACGCCGCACCCGTGGTCTCACTCTTGCGCGGCTTCTCAGCCCCAGTCTTGCTGCAAACCGATCACAGCGACGCCGAACGCCTGACGCTGTTGGCGCACGACAGCGACGCTTTCAACCGTTGGGAAGCCGGCCAACAACTCATGCTGGGCCAAGCCCTGCGCGCCGTGCGCAGCGATGAACCCATCTCGGCCACGCCCATCGATGCGGCCACTGTAGAGGCCTTGCGCGCGGTGTTGCGCCACCCCGAGCTCGACGCCGCCTTCAAAGAAATCACGCTGACCCTGCCCTCGGAGACTTACATCGCCGAGCAGTTGGACGTGGTCGACCCCCAGCGCGTGCACGCCGTGCGCGAAGCCATGCGCTTGCAATTGGCCACCGCCTTGCACGACGACTGGGCGTGGGCCTTGGACGCCCACACCGACCACGGCAGCTACCGCCCCGACGCCACCAGCGCCGGTCGTCGTGCACTGTGTGGCATGGCCTTGTCCCAGCTCTGCGTGGCCGCACAAGGTGCGCCCAGCACTTGGGCCGATCGCGCCGCGCAGCAGGTGCGCAACGCCAGCAACATGACCGATCGCTTCAACGCGCTCTCGGCCTTGGTGGTCAGCCGCCACCCGCTGGCCAGTGCGGCCTTGGCCCATTTCCACGCCCTGTTCAAAGACGAGGCCTTGGTGATCGACAAATGGTTCGCCCTGCAAGCCAGCGCCCCCGATGAGGGTGGGCAGGTGTTGCCGGCGGTGCGTCAACTCATGGCGCACAAAGACTTCAACCTGAAGAACCCCAACCGTGCACGCAGCCTGATTTTCAGCTTGTGCAGCGCCAACCCCGGCGCCTTCCACCGCGCCGATGCGGCGGGTTATGTGTTCTGGGCCGACCGCGTGTTGGAGCTCGACGCCATCAACCCCCAAGTCGCGGCCCGCTTGGCCCGTGCCATGGACCGCTGGGCCAAGTTGGCCGAGCCTTACCGCAGCGCCGCGAAAGCCGCCATTGAGCGCGTGGCCGCCAAACCCAGCTTGAGCAACGATGTGCGCGAGGTCGTTGGCCGCGCTTTGAGCAACCCCTGAACGAAAGCCCCCATGAGCCAACGCATTTCCCTCACCCGCTACTTGGTTGAACAACAACGCGAGCACGGCAACATCCCCTCCGAGCTGCGCTTGCTGCTGGAGGTGGTGGCGCGCGCTTGCAAAAGCATCAGCCAAGCCGTGAGCAAGGGCGACCTGACCGGCATCTTGGGTGTGGCCGGCAGCGAAAACGTGCAAGGCGAGGTGCAAAAGCAGCTCGACATCATTGCCAACGAGGTGCTGATCGAAGCCAACGAATGGGGCGGCCACTTGGCGGCCATGGCCAGCGAGGAAATGGAAGCCATCCACGTCGTGCCCAACCGCTACCCCCAAGGCGAATACCTGCTCATGTTCGATCCGCTGGACGGCTCGTCCAACATCGACGTCAACGTGAGCATCGGCACCATCTTCAGCGTGTTCAAAAAACCCGAAGGTGGTCACGCCGTGACCGAGCAAGACTTTTTGCAAAAAGGCCGTGAACAGGTCGCCGCGGGCTACTGCCTCTACGGTCCGCAAACCACCTTGGTGCTGACCGTGGGCGCGGGCGTGGTGATGTTCACGCTCGACCGCGAGCAAGGCTCCTTTGTGCTGATCAAAGAAAACGTGCAAGTGCCCGCCGACACCAAAGAATTTTCCATCAACATGAGCAACATGCGCCACTGGGCCGAACCGGTCAAGCGCTACATCGGCGAATGCGTGGAAGGCGAAACCGGGCCGCGCGGCAAGAACTTCAACATGCGTTGGGTCGCCTCCATGGCCGCCGATGTGCACCGCATCCTCACCCGGGGTGGCGTTTTTATGTACCCTTGGGACCAACGCGAACCCAACAAAGCGGGCAAGCTGCGCCTCTTGTACGAAGCCAACCCCATGAGCTGGCTGATCGAACAAGCCGGAGGTGCTGCCACCAACGGCCAGCAGCGCATCTTGGACCTGCAACCCACCGCGCTGCACGAGCGTGTGAGCGTGTTTTTGGGCTCTAAAAACGAGGTCGAGCGCGTGACCGGCTACCACACCGGTCTATAATCTCGAGCTTCGCCGGTGTAGCTCAGTCGGTAGAGCAGCTCATTCGTAATGAGAAGGTCGGGTGTTCGATTCATCTCTCCGGCACCACACACAAAGGGCCAACCTTGGGGTTGGCTTTTTGTTTTGATGGGTCGTCCCAAAGGGGCGCCCCACTTGTACAATGAGATAACTCTCATTTATTTCACCCCACCCCATGAACAAGCCTTTTGACCCATCGAATCAAGACCTCATCATTGGCGAGGGCGTGTCGTTCACTGGCACGATCGATGCACCGGGCAAGGCGATCATCAGTGGCGCCGTTTCAGGCGCGATTGCCGTGCAAGACTTGCTGGTGGAAAAATCCGGCACCATCACCGGCAAAGTCCGCGCCGACACCATGAACGTGCACGGCTCGGTCTCCAACGACGTGGCCAGCAGCGCCAAATTGGTGATCCACGGCACGGGCCAAGTCTCGGGCAGTTTGCAATACAAAGAATTGCAAATCGAACGCGGCGGCCGCATCACCGGCACCGTCAAACAATAATCCCCCTGCCCGCTTCGCCGACAATGTCGGCATGTCTGTTTATTTGATCGGCGATGTCCAAGGCTGCCACGCGGCCTTGCAGCGCTTGCTCCACACCCTCGACTTTTCGCCCAGCCGCGACACGCTCTACCTTTTGGGCGATTTGGTCAACCGCGGCCCCGATTCGCTCGGCGTGCTGCGCCAGTTGCGGGAATGGTCGGGCAGCGCCCACGCCCTCTTGGGCAACCACGACATCCACTTGCTGGCCGTTCACGCCGGCATTCGCCCCCAACACCCCAGCGACACCCTACAGGCCGTTCTTGACGCGCCCGATGCGGTTGAGTTGATGGACTGGTTGCGCGAGCGGCCACTGGCCATTCACGCACACGGCTGGCTGATGGTGCACGCCGGCGTCTTACCCAGCTGGGATGTGCCGCAAACCCTGGCCCTGGCCCAAGAGCTGCACGAGGCCCTGACCGACGCCGATTGGGTCGAGCACCTGCGCGCCTTGTTCGGCAGCCAGCCCGCGCATTGGCGCGACGATTGGCCACGCACCGAGCGTTTGCGCGTGGCGGTCAACGCTTTGACGCGCATGCGGCTGTGTTCGGCCGAGGGCGAGATGGAATTCAAAACCAAGGACAAGGCCGAAGCCGCACCGCCGGGGTACATGGCTTGGTTTGACGTACCCCACCGGCGCACGGCGAACACCCGAGTGGCTTTCGGCCACTGGTCGACCTTGGGTGGCTTGCAGCGCCCGGGCCTCTTGGCCCTGGACACGGGCTGTGTGTGGGGTGGCGGCTTGAGCGCCGCCGAAATCGGCCCACGCGGCGGGGTTCGCCGGGTGGTGCGCACCGAGTGCCCTCAGTTGCTGTCGGCTACGCCCGACGGGACTTGATCCGGTTCGGGCATTTTGAAGAGGGCCGCCACTTTTTTGCGTGGCTTGATGTTGGGTGACAAGGCGCTGCGACTGCTCGGAGCCGCCGTGGGCTCCCAAGCGGGTGCGGCGCTGGTGGTGCTCGGCTCGTAAGGCTTGTCGAAGAGCGGATCGGCATTGGGCTGAACGGCACGGGGGGCACGCGCAGGCGCAGACGCGACCGAGGGGTCGCGCCATGCGCGTTGGCCATCGTTGAAACGCCCGCTCGGTGCTCGCCGCTGTGAAGCCAATTCGAAGGCTTCTATCTCGATCTTTTTGGCGATGAGCTTTTCCAAATCGGCGATCATCTTGGCGTCGCGACCGCCCACAAACGACACCGCCAAACCCGAAGCACCCGCGCGGCCGGTGCGGCCGATGCGGTGCACGTAGTCTTCGGCGTTAAAAGGGATGTCGAAGTTGAACACCGCTGGCACGTCCTTGATGTCCAAACCACGCGCGGCCACATCGGTACAAACCAACAAATCCACGCCACCCGACTTGAACGCCTCCAAGGCCTTGAGGCGCTCATCTTGGCTCTTGTCGCCGTGCAAAGCGGCCGTGACCAAGCCCTCGCGCTCCAAGGAGCGGGCCAAACGGGCACAGCCGAGTTTGCTGTTGACGAACACGAAGGCCTGTTTGACCCCGCGTTCGTTCAAGATTTGTTTGAGCGCCAAACGCTTGTCGTCATCGTCGATGCGGTAGAAGTGCTGCTCAACGGTGGACGCCGTGGCGTTGGAGCGCGCGACCTCGATGGTCACGGGGTTTTGCAAATAGCTGCCGGCCAAGCGCTTGATCTCGGGCGAGAACGTGGCCGAGAACAACAGGGTGGTGCGGGTTTTGGGCAGGTGGCTCAGGATGCGCTGCAGATCGGGCAAAAAGCCGATGTCCAGCATGCGATCGGCCTCGTCCAAGACCACGTACTCGACTTGGTTGAGCACGCAATTTTTGGCTTCGATGTGGTCGAGCAAGCGCCCTGGCGTGGCCACCAAGACTTCAACGCCTTTTTTGAGTTCCACCGTTTGCGGCTTCATGTCCATGCCACCGAACACCACCGCGCTGCGCAGGTCGGTGTACTTGGCG
>CAZNWS010000091.1:0-1412 GCA_964576495.1 uncultured Hydrogenophaga sp.
TTACAGCAGACTTTTCAGGTTCAGATGCAGACATCATAGTATCAGGATCAAATGCGACCAGATGCTGGCGTTCCCGGTGGCCACGATGGTCCGCTTCTGTCACAACCATGGCTTGATCCAAATCACCAACCGCCCTCAGTGGTACACGGTGCGTGACGGTGCGCGCCATTATGTGGACGCCATCACGGCCCGCATCGACGACAAGCGGCTCAACAGCCCTGTGCGCAGCGTGGTGCGGGATGCCGACGGCGCTCACGTTCGCACCGATGCTGGTACCGAACACTTTGACCATGTGGTGCTGGCCTGCCACAGCGACCAAGCCTTGGCCTTGCTCGGCGAAGGCGCCAGCGCCGCTGAGCGCGCGGTGCTGGGGGCCATCCCATACCAGTCCAACGTAGCCATCTTGCACACCGACACCTCGGTGCTGCCCCAACACCGCAGCGCTTGGGCCGCTTGGAACTACGAACGCGCGGCCAACGCGGCTCAAGAACAGGCCCAAGTCTGTTTGCATTACTGGCTCAACGTGCTGCAACCGCTGCCGGTGGAGCAGCCCGTGGTGGTCTCGCTCAACCCGCAACGCGAGATCGAAGAACGCCACGTGGTGGGCCGTTATGAGTACGCCCATCCCGTGTTCGACCTGGGTGCCATCCGCGCCCAAACCCAAGTGCCCGGCTTGCAAGGCCAACAGCGCACCCACTTTTGCGGCGCTTGGATGGGCTATGGCTTCCACGAAGACGGCCTCAAAGCCGGTATGGCCGCGGCCGAATCGGTCCGCCAAGCCTTGGGGGTGAGCGTTTGAACCGGGCCCAGCTCGGCTTTGGTGAGGTGCGGCACACGCGCACCCGCCCGCGTCGCAACGCGTTTGCCTACCGCGGCTTCTTTTTGATGCTGCCCATGCGCGCCTTGCGCCAGCAACCCGACCCTGTGCTCGCGCGCAACCGAGCTGCCCTGCTGTCGTTTCACGACCGCGATCACGGTGTGGGCGGTGACGACAGCCTAGCGTGGTTGGAGTCGGTGCTGGCCGAACACGGCGTAAGCGATGCCGATGGCGAGGTTTGGCTGCACACTTACCCGCGCATCTTTGGCTACACCTTCAACCCCGTGAGCTTTTGGTTCTGCCACCGCGCCGATGGCCGACTGCGCGGCGTCTTGGCCGAAGTCAACAACACCTTTGGCCAGCGGCACTGCTACTGGATTGACCAACCCCGCTACGGCGTGCCGGCCTGGGCAGACAAGGTCTTCCACGTCTCGCCGTTTTGTCCGGTGCAAGGCCGCTACCGCTTTGTCTTCATGCGCACCGAGGGCGGACGGGTGGTCGCACGCATCGACTATTTCGATGACAACGGTAAACCAGCCCTGATCCACACCAGCGTGATTTAAGGATAAAACCATCAACTGGAACTGTTGATATC
>CAZNWS010000091.1:1422-6249 GCA_964576495.1 uncultured Hydrogenophaga sp.
GGCTCGAAACACTGACCCCAAGCACCCGCCGACGCGCCCTATGGCAGTACCCCGCCATGACTTGGGGTGTGATCACGCGCATCCACTGGCAAGCCTTACGTTTGTGGATTTTGCGCACGCCGTTTTTCAAGCTCGCCCCCATGCCCGAGGCCTTCGTCACACCCCCGACGAAGGCACCCATTTCCCCGACGCACAACCGCCTGTGAGATATGCCATGAACCCCAGCAGCACCGCTCCTCAAAACACGCGCTCCAGCACCCCCCCCGCCGCCGCGCGCGCCGCTTTGCGTTTGCTTGAACGCTTAGACCGTGGCCACCTGCGCATCGAATTGCCGGACGGCACGGTACGCGAATTTGGTCAAGGCGGGGAACTGACCGCCAGCATGCGTTGGCACAACTGGGCGGTCTGCCAAGCGGCTTTGCAATCGGGTGACATTGGTTTTGCCGAAACCTACATCGCAGGCGATTGGACCACGCCCAACCTGACTGCGCTCATCGAACTCATGATCGCCAACCGCGACGCGATCGAAGATGCGGTGTACGGCTCTTGGCTGGGTCGCCTGAGCTACCGCGTGCGCCACTGGCTCAACCGCAACTCCAAACGCAACAGCCGCAAGAACATCCACGCGCATTACGACTTGGGCAATGCCTTCTACCAACTCTGGCTCGACGACACCATGAACTACTCGTCGGCGGTGTTCGAACGCCCCGACCAACCCATGCGCGAAGCCCAACACGCCAAGGTCCGACGTGCTTTGCGTATGGCGCGCGTGCGCCCCGGCGACCGCGTATTGGAGATCGGTTGCGGCTGGGGTGCCTTGGCCGAAATGGCCACCACCGAGATGGGCGCCAGCGTCACCGGCGTGACGCTCTCGACCGAACAGCTCGCTTTTGCCCAGCAACGCATGGCACGCTTGGGCGTATCCACCGATGCCAAGACCTCCGCCCAGCCTTGGGCAGACTTGCGTTTGCAAGACTACCGCGACATCCCCGACGGCCCTTTTGACGCCATTTGCTCGATTGAAATGATCGAAGCCGTGGGTCGCGAGTATTGGTCAACGTATTTCCAAACCGTGGCCGACAAACTCAAGCCCGGTGGTTATGCGTGTATTCAAAGCATCGTCATCCAAGACGAACGCTTTGAGCGCTACATCCAAGGCACCGACTTCATCCAACAGTACATCTTCCCCGGTGGCTGCTTACCCTGCCCCCAGGTGTTTCGCGAAGAAGCCATGAACGCGGGCTTGGTGGTGCAAGACGAATTCCATTTCGGCCAAGACTACGCGCAGACCCTGCGGCTGTGGCGCGAGGATTTTGTGCGCCAACAAGCTGAGGTCTTGAAACTCGGATTTGACGAGCGCTTCCTGCGCATCTGGACTTTCTACCTCGCGTACTGCGAAGCCGCTTTCACGCAGGGCAGCACCGACGTCGTGCAGTTCACCTTGCGCAAACCTGGCTGAAGCGCATGAACACCCCACACCCGTCCCGTCGCTTGTGTCTGTTGTCTGGATTGGTGTGCGCGGTGGGGCCTCTGTGGGCGCAAACACCCCAAGCGACATGGCGCGAGTCGGTGGCGGAACTGCAAACCCGCGGCACCCACCACCTTCGCTACTGGGGTCTGTCGATCTACCACGCCGAATTGCAAGTGGCTGCCGGCTTTGAACCCACTCAATTCGCACAACACCGTTTGGCACTCACACTACGCTACTCACGCGACTTCAAAGGCTCAGCACTGGCGAAAAGCACTTGGGATGAAATGCAAGGATTGATGACGCGCAGCGGGCAACGTTGGACGCCATCACAAAGCGCTGCGTGGGTGACACAACTCAACGGGCTCATGCCCAATGTCCAACGTGGTGACCGCTTGGGCGCCGTGAACATCCCGGGTCGCCGCGTGGTCTTGTTTCACAACGAGATGCCCTTGGGCATGGTCGAAGACCGCGGATTCGCTGACGGGTTTTTCGGTATTTGGCTCTCACCGCTGAGTTCCCAACCCGCCATGCGCCAAGCGTTGTTGTCTCTATGAACTCGCCTGTGTCACCGGCGGCTCGTTTCACCGAACCCGGTGCTTGGCGCTGGGGTTTGCGCTACGGCGCCATGGGCTACCCACTGGCGTTTGTGGCCTTACCGCTGTACGTGCTGCTGCCCAATCACTACGCGGTGGTGTTGGGTGCACCGTTGGCGGGCTTGGGGGCGGTGTTGTTGGGGACGAGAGTCGTTGATGCTTTCATGGACCCGTGGATCGGACGCTGGTGCGACCAACAATTCGATCGTGGTGTTTGGCGCGTGTGGACGCTGGCAACGGTGTCGGCACTGGTGATGTGGCTGGGCCTTTGGGCCTTGTTGTTCCCGCCCGAAGGTGTGCGGGCCCATGGCGCGTCCGCGGTCTTGGGCTGGGCGGCCTTGGGTTTGTTCGTCACCAGCACCGCTTTCAGCGTGGCCAGCGTGGCGCACCAATCGTGGGGCGCGCGTTTGGGCGGCAACGAAGGCCAACGGGCGCGGGTGGTGGCTTGGCGCTGGGCCAACCCACCCGAGCCCAGCGCACCGTCGTCGAAGCACCTCGCCCTTGCGGCTGCGTCACCTTGGCGCCACCGCGCGTTTGTGCGCCTGATGCTGGTGTTCGTGATCAACGGCACCGCCAGCGCCATCCCCGCCACCTTGGTGCTGTTTTTTATCCAAGACCGTTTGGGCGCCGATGCGTCTTGGCAAGGGGTGTTTTTGTTGTTGTACTTTTTGGCAGCGGCCTTGTCCATGCCGCTGTGGGCCCGTGCGGTGGGACGGTGGGGCTTGGCCCGCAGTTGGTTGGCTGGCATGGGCTTGTCGGTGGTGGCCTTTGTTTGGGCCGTGACCCTGGGCACGGGAGACACCTGGGCTTTTGCCGCCGTCTGTGTGGGTTCGGGCCTGGCCTTGGGCGCTGACCTCACCGCGCCCAGCGCTTTGCTCAACGGCATCATCGACGATGTGGGTGAGCGCGGTCGCCGTGAAGGGGTGTTTTTTGGCTGGTGGAATTTGGCGACCAAGCTCAACCTGGCCTTGGCCGCCGGCTTGGCATTACCGCTGTTGGCTTGGTGGGGCTATACCCCAGGCGCCACCGACCCGCAGGCTTTGCAAACCCTCACCATCGCCTACAGTGTCTTGCCCTGTGTGCTCAAGTTGCTGGCGGCGGTCTTGTTGTATCCGTGGTGTGCGCGAACACCCACCTCAAGGAGTGAAACATGAAAAGACGTTTGTTGTTGACCGGGGCGGTGGCCACCGGCGCGGTCTTGGCCGGTTGTGCAGGTCCACAAGTCCAAGACTACGCGGCCGAGAAACCGGTTTTGAATTTGCGCGACTATTTCAATGGCACGCTGGACGCGCACGGGATCTTCACCGACCGCAGTGGCCGAGTGGTCAAGCGCTTCACCGTGCTGATGGTGTGCACTTGGACGGGCAACCAAGGCGTGCTCGACGAATCCTTTGTCTACAGTGACGGCAGCACCGAGAAGCGCATTTGGCGCCTGACCGACCACGGCGGTGGCCACTACAGCGGACGCGCCGACGACGTGGTGGGTGAGGCCCACGGCCAGGTCAAGGGCAACGCCTTTCGATGGGGCTACACCTTGGCCTTACCGGTCGACGGTCGCGTGTGGCACGTGGACTTTGACGACTGGATGTACCTGATGGACGAACGCGTGATGCTCAACAAAGCCACCATGAGCAAATGGGGCGTGCGTTTGGGTGAAGTCACCCTGTCTTTTTACAAGCGCACACCATGAGCGCCGCCCGCCGACCCAGCCTGTGGCGCAGCGCCAACCCGCCGCTGCGCGATGGTCGTGGCCTGCGCGTGTGGGTGGTGGGCGCCTCCAGTGGCATCGGGGAAGCCTGCGCCCATGCGTGGTGGCAAGCCGGTGCACACGTGACGGTCTCGGCGCGCCAAGCCGATGCGCTGCAACGCTTCGTTAACGAGCACCCCGCCGACGAGCAGCACCACGCGGTGCGCGCCGAAAGCTTGGACGTGACCGACCTGGCCGCTTGCCAAGCCGTGGCCGAGCGCGTGCTCGCTGCGGGCGCCATCGACCTGGTGTTGTTTTGCGCCGGCCACTACAAGGCCATGCGCGCCACCGCCATGGACGTGTCCGACATCGCCACACACAACACCGTCAACTACATGGGTGCGGTGCACCTGAGCGCCGCCGTCGTACCGGCGCTGCTGGCGCAAGGCCACGGTCACATCAGCTTCATCAGCAGCGTGGCAGGCTTTCGCGGTCTGCCCAACGGCCTGGCCTACGGCCCGACCAAAGCCGCGCTCACGCACTGGGCACAAACCCTCTACCTCGACTTGGCGCCGCACGGCATCGGCGTGAGCGTGGTGCACCCGGGTTTTGTGCAAACCCCGCTGACGGCGCAAAACGAATTCAAAATGCCCGCCATCATCACGCCCACCGAGGCCGCGCAAGCCATGATGGGCGACTGGGCGCGTGGCGTGTTTGAAATCCATTACCCCAAACGCTTCACGCGTGTGCTCAAGGTCTTGCGTTGTTTGCCGCACCGCTTGTACTGTGTGCTCGTGCTGCGCGCCACCGGACTCTGAACATGAACACCACCGAACACAGCCGCGCCACCATCGCACGGTTGGTGACCTTCTACAGCGAGCTGCAGCCCGAGCACTTGGCGCAAATCGAGCAGCTTTACACCACCGATGCGCACTTCAAAGACCCGTTCAATGAGGTGCAAGGCGTGGGGGCGATCCGCAACATTTTTGAACACATGTTCCACCGCTTGGACCGTCCACGCTTTGTGGTGACGCAGCAAGTGGTCGAGGAAGACCGAGCGTTTTTGGTCTGGGACT